>CAXBEL010000001.1:0-61235 GCA_963974735.1 uncultured Flavobacteriaceae bacterium
CAAAAATTAATGATACAGTTATAGGGTTTGCAGAAACAAAAGATGCTGAAGAATTTGTAAATGAATATTCTGATCAACGTTTTGTAGATCGTTATTTCTTTAAAAACGAATTGCCGGCTGCTGCTAGGGATAGCATTTTTGCTCTTGAAGTAGGAGAAGTTTATGGTCCTTATAAAGACAATGGTTTTTATAAAATTTCAAAGAATATTGCAGTTAAACAATTGCCAGATTCGGTTAAAGCTTCTCATATATTAGTTACTTATGCAGGCTTACAAAATGCAGGTGCAGAAACCAGAAGCAAAGCAGATGCAAAAAAGTTGGCAGATAGTTTATTAACTGTTATAAAAGCTAACCCTAATAAACTTGCTGAATTAGCTCCAGAATATTCTGCAGACCAAGGTAGTGCTGCTAAAGGTGGGGAATTGGGTTATGCTACTAAAAATACTTTTGTTAAACCATTTAATGACTTCGTATTTGAGGGTAAAACTGGTGATATAGGAGTAGTTGAGTCTAACTTCGGTTTTCATATCATTAAAATTGATGAGCAGAAAAATCCGCAGCGTGCTGTAAAAATTGCTACAGTAGCTAAAGAGATTGAGCCTTCTCAAAAAACAATAAATGATGTATTTACTACGACTACCAAGTTTGAAATGTCTGTTAGTGATAACAAGGAGAAATTTGCAGAGATCGCTAAAGACAGTAACTATGTTGTGCGCCCTGTAAATAATATTAAAATTTTAGACGAAAATATACCAGGACAAGGAAGTCAACGTGAGATTGTACGTTGGGCTTTTGAAGAAGATACTAAAACTGGGGATATTCAGCGTTTTCAAGTTGAAGGTGGTTACTTAATTGTACAACTTACTAAGAAGAACAAAGAAGGATTAATGACGGTAGAAAACGCTTCTGCCCGTGTTACTCCTATTGTACGTAACGAGAAAAAAGCTGAAATTATAAAAGGTAAAATTAGCGGTACTGATCTTAGTGCGATTGCTTCAAGTGAGAATGTAAGCGTTCAAAGTGCAGCAGCTTTAAATTTAAAAAATCCTACTATTTCTGGTGCGGGAACAGAGCCTAAAGTTGTAGGAACAATTTTCTCATTAGAAGAAGGCGCGGTTTCAGAACCTATATCTGGTAATAATGGAGTTTATGTTGTGAAGGTGACTAAAATCACCAAAGCAGATGAAATGGAGAATTATGCAAGTTTTGCACTTCAACGTACAAACTCAAACCGGGCAATGGTAAATACTCAAGTTGTACAGACACTTAAAGATGCCGCAGATATAGAAGATAGAAGAGCCTATTTCTATTAAAAAGAAAATATTAAGATTTATTGAAAAAACCACTTTTTTAGGCAACTGAAAAAGTGGTTTTTTAGTTTAATACCATTTCTGAAAACGGCACTATTGTAGAAAATCCTTTTTCCCTAAAGTAATCCATATCCTCTACAGAACCGGTAGCAAGAATAAAATCACCACCCCAACCGCCAAGGCTCTTTACACTACCGCTATAGTCTGAAAATAAACGGGATTTTATAGTTGGGGTTTTTAGAATTGACGATAACAATGTTTCATGAGTGTCCAGAAGCATATTAAATCCATTTAAAGAATTGGAATTAAGAATAGATTCCGTAAGACCAGAAATCTTTTTAACAGCTTCTACAATGTTATTTTGAGGTTGCTCCCTATAATGCTTTATGGAATCCCTACTATTCTGTTTTCTATTTAAGTGTATAAAGAAAAGCTTATCGAGAAAAGGCTTATTAAAAGATGTGAGTAAAACTTGAGGCTTTCTATCTACTAGTTGATAGAGTAAGGGGTTGTCATTCTGCGCGCAGGCAATGTCATATCCACTACCGCCAAAGGTGTTTTCTAAAAGTTTATAAGCATCAATTTCTGCCCATTTTGCCACATTGGCAATGAGAGTAGAAGAGGAGCCCAAGCCCCAGTTCTGTACAAAATCTAACTTAGTTCTCACAAAAATACTAGGTTCTTCTTTTAAAAATTCTGGATTGAGTTTTTTTGCCTCTGCCAAAATTTGAAGTAGTCTGTCTTGTACTGATGGAGTAGCTGTATTTTTTAAGCTGAAATTCTCTAATTGAGAATAAGACAAATTTGTTTTAAACCAGCAGTCGTCTTTATGATCGATGCTATCCCAAAGTATCCCAGATTCTTGTGAAGGTTCAATAGAAAGCGATTGACCTTTTTGGGTGGGTAATGCAAGGGCAAGAGCCCCATCTAAAACTAGATACTCTGCTGTGATTAAAAGCTTGCCATGACTATAAAAGTTTTGTGATATCATTTTCTCAACGCTTCTATAAAATTTTCTACGGCGTGATGCGTGACTGTATTCGATTTAAAATATTCGACAGCTCCGTGCTTTTCAACTGTTGAAGCTTCAAGTTGATTTAGGATATTCATTAAGTGCATTTTCATATGTCCCTTTTGAATACCCGTTGTTGTAAGTGACTTTAGGGCTGCAAAATTCTGAGCGAGTCCCGCCACCGCAACAATCTGCATCAATTCTTTTGCGGTAGGATTGCCCAGCATTTCCATATTTAGTTTGACTAAGGGGTGCAACTTTGTAAGTCCGCCCACAGTTCCCAATGCAAGGGGGAGCTCAATAGAAAAAGTGAACTGGCCATTTTTCACTTCAGCTTGTGTGAGACTGCTGTAATTTCCTGTTCTAGCAGCATAAGCGTGAACACCTGCTTCAACAGCTCTAAAATCGTTTCCTGTAGCTAATACAACAGCATCTACGCCATTCATAACCCCTTTATTGTGGGTAACCGCTCGATGTGGTTCTATTTGGGCTATTTTTACAGCTTGCACAAATTTGTTTGCAAATATTTCTGAGTCTATATCCTTGCCATTGCCCAATTCTTTTACCGGGCAGCTTACAGAAGCTCTAACTATACAGTCGGGAATATAGTTAGATAAAATACTCATAATCACAACTAGATCACCTTGTATATTATTTGAATTTTTATAGGTGTGAAACTCACGTTGTAGAGTTTCTGAAAATTTTTCAAGACAGCTGTTAATGAAATTGGCTCCCATCGCATCAAGAGTGTCAAACGTACAAAACAGTTGATAGTAGTTTGGGAGTGATTGAGTTTTATCTTTTAGAACAATATCCAGAAGTCCACCACCGCGTTTTTCCATATTTTCAGTGAGCGGTTTTACTTCTGAAATGAGTTTTGATTTTATTCCGTTAAAAAATCTTTGAAGCTCCTCTGTGTCTCCTGAAAAAGTAAAATGAACCTGCCCAATTTTGGTAGTGCTAATAACTTCCGCTTTAAAACCTCCGCGATCCATCCAATATTTAGCAGCATTACTGGCTGCTGCAACGACAGAGCTTTCTTCGATAACCATTGGTATCACATAAGGCTTTCCATTAATTATGAAGTTAGGTGCGATTCCCAGTGGTAAATAAAAATTACTAACTGTATTCTCTATAAACTCGTCATGCAGTTGCTGAAGCTTGCTGTTATCATTCCAATATTGTGTTAGAATATGATGTGCATTTTTGTTTTCTTTTAGGTAATTTTCTGTCAGCCAATCAATTTTTTCAGCTTTACTCAATCGGGAAAATCCCTTTATAGTCTGGGTCATAGTTTTAAACAGCAATTAAGTTTCAAAGATACTATTTTTCAAAAGCTATTAATAATTGCCCGTTTGAGAGAGATTCTCACAGGAATGAGCAAAATACTTTTTTAACATTACTGATTCTGAAACAGAAACAGCTATTTTGCTTGTTGAGTTATGTATTTAACAGCGATCCACCTTCTTTTTTGCTTAATTTTTAGTAAACTTGGCGATCTATTTTTAAGAAGTTCAGAATTTATGAATTGGAAACAAAACTGTGTCATCATTTTCTTCTTGATGACTCTTGGGGCAGTCGCCCAACAAAAATCAATTACGCTTGAGGAAATTTGGAATGGCTCTTTTAGGATGGAATATCTTGACCGCCTGCATTCTATGCAAAACGGGACAGAATATTCTGTTCTCAATACAGACCGTCAAGCTGGGTCTCGTACTATAGATGTCTATAGTTATGAAACCGGCGAAAAGGTAAGGACATTAGTAAATTCAACAGAGCTTGAAGGCCTTGAGAATTTTGTGAGTTACGATTTTAGTCCAGATGAAAGCAAAGTAATGCTTGGGGCTAACATCAGATTAATTTACCGTCGCTCCTCATTAGGTAACTATTATGTTTATGACCTGGCGAGTAAAAAGCTTACTAAAGTCGCAGATGAGCCCATTCAAGAGCCAACTTTTTCGCCAGATGCTACTAAGGTTGCTTACGGTCTGGATAATAATATCTATATAAAAGATCTTGAATCAGGAAAAACCACCGAAGTTACGACCGGTGGCGAAAAAAATAAAATCATCAACGGTATAACAGATTGGGTCTATGAAGAGGAATTTGCATTTGTAAGGGCTTTTGACTGGAATGCCGATGGGGATAAACTGGCTTATATTCGTTTTGATGAAACTGACGTTCCAGAATTCTCAATGGATGTTTATGGTAAGGATTTATACCAAAAACAGGATGTTTTTAAATATCCTAAAGCTGGGGAGGCAAATGCAAAAGTCAGCCTTCATATATATGATGTCGCTATCGAAAAAATGAATGATGTTGACTTAACTGATTTTGAAAATTATTACATTCCGCGATTGGAGTGGACTAATGATCCGGATATTCTTTCAGTACAGACCACTAATAGAAAACAAAATGATGTAAACCTCATTTTTGTTAATGCAGAAACAAATACTGCAAAACGCGTGCTTCAAGATACCGATGATGCATATGTGGATGTAACGGATAATCTTACTTTTCTTGAAGACAATAGCTTTATCTGGACCAGTGAAAAGGACGGTTGGAATCATATTTACCACTATGATAAAAACGGAAAATTAGAAAATCAGGTAACTAAAGGGGAGTGGGAAGTTACTTCCTATTATGGCTATGATAAAAAAACCGATCGCGTCTTTTATCAAAGTTCAGAAAATGGATCTATAAATCGGGGCGTTTACTCTATTAAACTTAACGGAAAAAAGAAACAGGAACTTTCTACAGAGAAAGGAACGAATGATGCAGATTTCAGTGCAGATTTCACGTATTACATTCATAATTTTTCTGATGCTTCAACACCTTACATATTTACTTTAAACAGTGCTAAAGACGGAAAGCTGATAAGAAAAATCAAAGATAACAGTGCGCTCAAATCGAAATTTGAAGGTTATACAATTTCAGAAAAAGAATTCTTTACGATTCCCGTAAATGGTGTAGAACTTAATGCCTGGATGTTGAAACCTAAGAACTTTGATGCTTCAAAAAAATATCCTGTTTTTATGACACAATATTCTGGACCGGGCTCACAAAGTGTAGCGAACAGCTGGGGCGGCACTAATGATTACTGGTTTCAAATGTTAGCGCAGGATGATTATATTATTGTTTGTGTAGATCCCAGAGGTACTGGTTTAAAAGGTCGCGACTTTAAAAAGGTCACCCAAAATCAATTGGGTAAATATGAAGTTGAAGATCAGATTGCTGCCGCTCAAAAACTTGGAGAGCGGGAGTATATTGATGCAGATCGTATAGGTATTTGGGGATGGAGTTATGGCGGTTTTATGTCTTCAAATTGTTTGTTTCAAGGAGCAGATACTTTTGACATGGCTATTGCCGTAGCACCGGTAGGAAGCTGGAGATTTTATGATACTATTTATACAGAGCGTTATATGACCACGCCGCAAGAAAACCCTGCTGGTTATGATGATAATTCTCCTATAAGTCACGTAGATAAATTAGAAGGAGAGTATTTATTAGTACACGGTAGTGCAGATGACAACGTGCATGTGCAAAATACAATGCAGTTGATTGAGGCTTTAGTACAAGCCAATAAACAATTTGATTGGGCCATTTATCCCGATAAAAATCACGGAATTTATGGTGGCAATACAAGATTACATTTGTATACCAAAATGACCAATTTTATTAAAGAGAATTTATAAACCCTAGCAATATATGGAATTTAAATACGGCGGTTCAGCTACAAATCAAAGAACGGTATTAGGACATCCTGCCGGACTTTTTGTATTATTCTTTACAGAAATGTGGGAGCGTTTCTCCTATTATGGGATGCGCGCACTTCTTGTGCTTTTCTTAGTAACTTCTATTATAGATGAAGGATGGGGCTGGGAACGTGCTGATGCGCTTACCTTATATGGTATTTATACAGGTCTAGTCTATGTAACACCTATATTAGGTGGACTTATTGCAGATAAGATAATGGGATATCGAAGAGCCATTGTTCTTGGAGCTTTCTTAATGACATTGGGTCATGCTGCTATGGCATTAGAAATCTTTATGGATCCTTTCTTTTATGTAGGACTTGGTTTGTTAATTATAGGTAATGGGTTGTTTAAGCCGAATATTTCTTCAATTGTAGGACAATTATACAAGAGTCAGGGAAAGGAAAAGGATGCTGGATACACTATATTTTATATGGGTATTAATGCAGGAGCGTTTTTGGGTATTTTGCTGTGTGGTTATATAGGAGAGCAAGTAGGATGGCATTATGGTTTTGGACTTGCAGGGGTGTTTATGTTTTTTGGAATGCTGCAGTTTTATTTTGCTCAAAATATTTTTGGCAAAATAGGACTTTCCCCAAGTCAATATGACGAATTTGAAGACGATGAGGCGAGCCCTGTTGATAGGGAAGAGCAAATAGAAGAGGTTGTTGAAGATGCTGAAAAAAGCGTAGTAACAAGAGATCGTTTAATAGTGATAGGAGTATTAGCCTTCTTTACTATTTTCTTTTGGTGGGCATTTGAGCAAGCAGGAGGTTCAATGACAATTTTTGCTGCAGATTATACAGATCGTGTTCTGGAAGGAAATGGAGCAATGACATTTAAAATATTCAATACCTTACTCACAGTCATACCTATGTTGATTATTACTTGGGTATTGGCAATGTTATTTAAGCAGACATTTTCTAAATTCAGTCTAGCGAATATCATGTTAGGAACGAGCTTTGTAATAATCTGGGGAATTGTAATCTGGATGTTAGGACGTCAATTTGCAGACGATGCTCCTGAAGTTCCGGCATCGTGGTTCGGGATTTTAAATTCATTTTTTATAATTGCCTTCGCGCCTCTATTTTCTAAAATATGGCAGAGTAAACTGAATCCTTCTGGACCAGTGAAATTTGCTATAGGTCTTATTTTACTGGGATTAGGATTCGCAATTCTTGCTTTTGGATCAATGGGAATTCCGCAAGGAGCAAAAACAGCATCTGTTAGTATGATCTTTTTGGTTATAGCTTATCTATTTCACACACTTGGGGAACTTTGTGTTTCGCCGGTAGGTTTATCCTATGTAAGTAAGCTTGCCCCGATTAAACTTGTTGGTTTAATGTTTGGGGTTTGGTTTGTAGCTAACTTTATCGCTAATCTTTTAGCAGGGGTTACAGGTAGTTATATTGATCCTATTGTAGAGGAATATGGTATGACAACCTTTTTCTTAATATTTACGATAGTTCCAATAGCAGCTGGAGTAGTTATGCTGCTTTTAAGTAAGACATTAATCCGTATGATGCATGGCATTCGATAAGGCTTAAATATAAATTTAAAAGGCATTCCTTATTTTGGAATGCCTTTTGTTTTTAAAAATAAAAAGACCCCCGATGAAAAAAATTGCACTGTTTCTTCTCCTCCTTAGCTTGAGCTCAAACGCTCAAGACAAAATTAAATGGTTGAGTTTTGAAGAAGCTCTGGAAGCACAAAAAGAAAAACCGAAAAAGATTTTTATGGATGCTTATACAGACTGGTGTGGGCCTTGTAAATTATTAGATAAAAATACATTTGGTAATAAGTATGTTGCAGATTATATAAATGAGAATTTTTATCCTGTAAAATTTAATGCGGAAGGTGACGAGTCTATATCCTATAAAGATTTTACTTATACAAACCCCAATTATGATTCCAATAGAAAGGGGAGGAATGGAGTGCATGTATTGGCTCAAGCTTTAAGAATTGATGCCTATCCCAGTATGGTGTTTTTTGATGAAACAGGAAATCTTATTCAGCCTATAAAAGGATATTTAACTCCTACTCAGCTTGAGATTTATTTGAAGTTAATAAGTTCTGACGATTATAAGAAAATTGTTTCCAAGGAGATTTGGGAGGATTATCAAACCAATTTTGTAGGAACCTTTCAAGATTAAAAGAAATCACTCGATTTTAAAATATCCCTTTTCATATGTACTGTGAAAAGGGATTTCTTTTTTGTTACAGGTCTCCTTCCAGCGCATAACATAGCTTTTATAATTACTTCCGTCTGCTATAACTGTAGTTTTGGGAAAGATATTTATTAATCTATCCAGATTAACTTTAGGAGACTCTATAAGGAGGATAAAATCTGGTTTTAACTCTGGGATATTATAAATGCCTATGCTGTCAAGTATTAGAATGTTCTTCTTATTAAACTCAATATAATTGGTTAGAACATTATTTTTAATTTCTTCAATATTTACTGATTCTAATAGATTGGTAATGCGACTATCTTTTAAGGGTTTAAATAGAGTGTCCCTTTGAAGAATATTCAGATTAGTTTTATGCTTTTGGGCGATAAGACTACTTCTATTTTTATGAAAGATCCAAAGTATATTTGACGAATTTTCTCTTTTTTTCCATATGAGGACACTGGATAAAATGAGCGTTCCTAAGAGAAGTGATACTAATCTGCTATAGCTATATCTTTTTAGCACAAGAGAGATGGTCATAATTAAAAGATAGGTCACTAGCATCAGAGAAAAAGAGAAGTATATATTTTTAAAAATCAGATTGTCAAAGCTTGCCACCGTGCTGATAAAATTGTTTAGTATCGAAATTATAATTCCATAAATATCTGCTACTATAGTAGGTAGTATACCTATTACCGCAAGTAAAATCAGTAGAAGTCCAAAACCCAAAATAATTCCTAAGAAAGGTATGACGACCAAATTTGATATTAGAAACAATCCTGGAAATTGATGAAAATAATACAAGCTGAGCGGAAGAACCCCCAACTGCGCTATCAAAGAAACTGTAAATACTCCCCAAAGTAATTTTAGTATATAATGTTTTGGCTCCCATAATTTAAATAAAGAAGGTTGTAGCCAAATGATAAAAAATACAGCCAAGTAGCTCAGTTGAAATCCGACTTCGTAGATCAACCCTGGATCAAAAATCAGCAATACAAAAGCTGAAAAAATCAGTGCATTATAACCACCGTTTTTATGATTGAATGCTAAACCAACTTGAATGAAGCTGAACATTGTTGCAGCTCGCAGAATAGATGGGGACAAACCTGCAATTAAAGCAAATAACCATATGGCGCCTATTACAATTAATGTGCGTAGAATTCTTATTCTTTTAGTGTTGCCAAGAGGTTTTAAAAGCAATTGAATTATGAACATAAATATTCCCACGTGCAATCCCGAAACGGCTAGAATATGTATCATTCCGGCGGCAGCATAATTATCATTAAGTTCTTTAGAAATTTCCTGTTTTTGTCCTAATAACAGCGCGTTCATAACTGCCCATTCATCCTTTGAAAAGTCATAAGGTTTCAGTTTGTTCTGTATAAACCTTCTGATGTTTGCAGCCAATCCCAGTACAGTTTTTGTATCGCCATCCAGGAGAAGCAGTTCTGATCTTTCAGAATAAATTTGATTAAACACACCTTGCCTTTTTAAGTATTTTGAATAATTAAATTGATACGGATTTTTAGGCGCGGCAATTTCTGAAAGGTTGGTTTTTATATAATATGTGTCATCTACTTTTAGCTTTGGAGAGCGTAATATTGAATCTTTAGCAACATTTAATAAAACCTTACCGCTGGCGGGCCTATCATTTAATTGCATTACATCGGCAACATACTTTTCCGCATAAAGAGTTGGTTTAAGAATTTCACGAATATTTATAAGAATTTCATTTTCTTGAGAGGTATTGATAAGGTGGTTATAGTGATGAGTTTTCTCTCTTGGATCGTGCAATTTCACATTTAATATTCCAATTAGTATAAATGATAAAATGACGATAAAAGTGAAAGCAAAAGTTTTCTTTCGCTTTATTTGAAAGAAAAAATGAATTGCCGCCAACGTTAACAAGCAGATAGCAAATATTGCAATAAGGATGGAGATCGAAAAATTAATCAGAGGTTCGACTAAAATGCCTAAAATGAGACTTAGGGTTAGAATAAGAATAGTGTAATTAAGTCCCTTCATTGTATTGAAAACCTTGAATTTATCAAAGCTGGAATAAAATCAGATAGTTAAATAATTCTTCGTGCTTCGGTGTAGGCATTATTCCAATATCCTTCGTTCAGAGAGGAGACAATAACGCCTCTTGAAGAAGTAGAATGAACAAAAAGTATTTGGCCAGGAATAATATCTACTACTAATCCCACATGATTTATTCTGCCACTTCCGTTAGTTTTAAAAAAGAGCAGATCGCCTACTTTAACATCCTTTGTTTTTACGCTTTTACCTTCCTTTGCCATATCCCGACTTACACGGGGCAACGCAATATTTTCTTCTTGAAAAGCTATATAAACCAGACCGCTACAGTCCATTCCTCTTTTTGTCGTGCCACCAAATTTATATCTTGTACCTTGGTAACCTAAGGCGTGATTTACCACGTCATAAAGTTTTTTATCCACAGTAGGAGAATAATTTTTTTCTCGTGCATTTGTATAATTTGTTTTGCTGGATTTAGAAGAACCGCACGCTAAAAGGGAGAAGCAGGTTAATAGAAGTAAAACAAATTTATACATATTTTAATTGTTTAAGGAGTTTACAATAAGTCTTGCTGTATTTCTACTTGCTCCTTGTCCACCTAATTTTTTCTCAAGTTCCCAGTATTCTATAAATAACCTGGCGCGCTGGTAATCATCTAAAATATGCTTTAAAGCTTCTTTTAAACGATTGGTATTAAAATCTGTTTGAATTAATTCGGTCACTACCTCTTTTTTCATAATCAGATTAACAAGTGATATAAAGTCGAGATTGATAACTCTTTTTGCTATTTCGTAGGATATTCTACCACCTTTATAACAAACCACTTCTGGTACTTTAAATAAAGCCGTCTCTAATGTAGCAGTGCCAGAAGTAACTAACGCAGCTGTAGCCAGACTAAGTATATCATAAGTTTTATTCATCACCAGATGAACTTGTTTGTTTTTTAGAAAAGGCTCATAAAGCTCGTAATCTTGGCTTGGAGCACCAGCAATTATAAATTGATAAGATGGGAAGTCTGGAGCAACAGACAACATCACTTCTAGCATTTTTTGAATTTCCTGTTTTCTGCTTCCGGGTAAAAGAGCAATTAAGGGACGTTCATCAAGTTTATTCTCTTGTTTAAAAATTTCTGGATTTACCTGTTTTCTATTACTAATAGCATCTATAAGAGGATGGCCAACAAAATGAACAGGGAAATTATGTTTTTTCTCGTAGAATTCTTTTTCAAAGGGTAGAATTACATACATAGCATCTATGTCCCTTTTAATCGCTTTAATTCGCCCCTCCTTCCAAGCCCATATTTGAGGTGAAATATAAAAGTGGTTTGCAAATCCATTCTTTTTGGCCCATTTAGCTATACGTAAATTAAACCCTGGATAATCAACATAAATTATAACATCGGGTTTATAGGCTGTTATATCATTTTTACAAAAAGAGAGGTTTTTTGCTATTGTTCGCAGATTCATCACCACTTCTAAAAATCCCATAAAAGCTAATTCACGATAGTGTTTTACAGGTTTTCCGCCAACAGCTTCCATTAAGTCACCTCCCCAAAATCTAAATTCAGCTTGCTTATCTTCTTGAAGAAGGGCCTTCATCAAATTTGAGGCATGTAGATCGCCACTGGCTTCTCCAGCTATGATATAATATTTCACCCGGTTTAATTTAGATGTTATTGTTCAAATTAGCCGTTTAGGTTCCAGCTATTTAATTCTTTTATAAAATGGTGTGCGGTAAGGTCAAATTGGACGGGAACCACAGATACATATCCTTCCGCCAGTGCCCACTCATCTGTATCCTCACCTTTATCTTCATTTACAAATTCTCCTGTTAACCAGTAATAATCGCGTCCCTGAGGGTTTTTTCTTTTGTCAAAGTTTTCCTTCCACTGTGCATTGGCCTGCCTGCAAATTTTTATTCCTTTAATTTCTTTTTCTGAAAGCTTAGGGATATTCACATTTAGAACAATACCTTTTGCCAAGCCATTTTTTAAAACATTTTTCGTAATACTTTTTATATATTTTTTACAAGCTGAAAAATCTGCTGTAAGCGAATAATCCATCAAAGAAAACCCAATTGCGGGGATTCCTTCTACACCGGCTTCCACAGCAGCGCTCATTGTACCAGAATATATTACATTGATAGACGAGTTAGAACCGTGATTAATACCACTTACACAGATGTCCGGTTTACGTTGCATAATTTCCTGAGCACCTGCATACTTATGTGCCGCTACTAAAATAGTAGCAATCTTAACACAATCGGCCGGTGTGCCAGAACAACTATATTCTATATGAGACACATTTTTCTTTTGTTTAATAGGATCACAATAGATGGTATCGCTTACCGTTATGGCATGACCCATACCGCTCTGAGGACTGTCTGGTGCGACTACAACAACATCACCTATGGTTTTCATTACTTCGATTAGTGTACGTATGCCGGGAGCTGTTATACCATCGTCGTTTGTAACTAAAATAAGGGGTTTATTGTCGGCCATAAAATTTTGTTTTCTATGCGCTAAAATACTAAATTACCCAGCCATTCAGTAGGCTTTGGTTTAACAAATAATTATAAGCCTAACTCTTAAATGGCACGATTTTTAATGTAGATTGCTGAAAAAGATGAAAATGCGAAGTATTATGATAAAAAACTTTAAAGTCTTAGTGTTGGCTCTGCTTTTGGCTTTTGCCTCTTGTAGTTTCACAACTAAAGATAGCGACCCAGGAAAAGACAAATTGCTTATAAGCTTGATTTCGTATGTTTTAGAGCGCGGTCACTATGACGCCAAACAATTTAACGATGAATTCTCTGCTGAAGTTTATAATGATTATGTGAATACATTAGATCCTTTGAAGCGTTATTTTCTTCAAAGTGATATAGATGAATTTGAAACATATAAATCAAAGATTGACGATGAGATCCGTGATGAGGATGTTACTTTTTTCAATCTTACTTATGAGCGCTTAATAAAGCGTATGGCTGAGTCTAAAGCTATTTATGATGAGGTCTTAAAAGAACCATTTGATTATAACGAAGAAGAGTCAATTGATACAGATTATGAGAAGCTTGATTATGCTAAAAACCGTAAGGAACTTAAAGAGCGCTGGAGAAAGCAATTAAAATTTAGCACGATAGGAACTTATTTTGACAAGGTAGATGAAGAGAAGAAGAAAGTTGAAAAAGATGCTGATTATGTTGCAAAAGAAGATTCAGTAATTGAGTCTGAAGCTAGAGAAGCAACAAAAACATCTATAAAAGAATATTTTGAATTTGCTGATGAACTTGAGCAAGAGGATTATTTTTCGGTATATGTTAATGCTATTGTTGAAGAATTCGATCCACATACTTCTTATTTAGCACCTGTAGATAAAGATGTTTTTGATATGCGAATGAGCGGTCAGTTTCAAGGAATTGGTGCCCGTCTGCAAAAGAAAAATAGTGAAATACGTGTGACGGAAATTATTTCTGGAGGTCCAGCATGGAGAAGTGAAAAACTGGATGAGGGAGATGTTATTTTAAAAGTTAAGCAGGAGGATGAAGATGCAGCTACTAGTATTGTGGGGATGCGTTTAACCGATGCGGTAGAACTTATAAAGGGCCCTAAAGGAACTAAAGTAACCTTGAATGTTAAAAAGAAATTGGACGGAAGTCTTCAAAATATAACTATTACCCGTGATGTGGTAGAACTTGAAGAGACGTATGCTAAAACATCTGTTGTAGATAAGGATAATCGCAAATACGGGATTATTAATTTGCCACAGTTCTATTTTGACATGCAGAACTTTAAGGATCGTAATGCCGCCACAGATGTAAAAAAGGAGATTATAAGACTTAAAGAACAAGATGTTGAAGGCCTTGTAATTGATTTAAGAAATAATGGGGGAGGCTCATTATCTACAGTAGTTGATATTGCTGGGCTTTTTATAAAGGATGGACCTATTGTTCAGGTAAAATCCAATGGGGAAGACAGTGAAATATTGAAAGACAAGGATAAAGATATCCTTTGGGATGGTCCATTAGTGATTTTAGTAAATGAAATTTCTGCTTCTGCAAGTGAAATCCTCGCTGCGGCAATGCAAGACTACAAGAGAGCGGTGATTATAGGAAGTAAGCAAACCTATGGTAAAGGGACTGTTCAAAATGTTTATGATCTTAATCGCTGGTTGCGTGAAAATGATTATGGCGATATGGGAGCTCTAAAAATTACAACTCAAAAGTTTTATCGCATAAATGGAGGATCAACACAGCTAGAAGGTGTAAAAAGTGATGTTGTGGTTCCAGATCGCTACAGTTATATAGATATAGGGGAAAGAGATTTAGAAAATCCACTTCCTTGGGATAAGATTAAGGCTGCAGATTATAAGGTTTGGGACGGTTATATTGATTATGAACAAACTATAAACAGCAGTAAGCAACGTATGGCTAAGAATAAGCAACTACAGCTTATAGAAGAAAATGCTAAGTGGATAAAGAGCAAGCAGGACGATACAGAATGGCCTCTTAGTTTTAAAGAATATGAGGCTAAAATGGCTCAAAATGAAATGGAATCTAAGCGTTTTGATGCGATGAATGATTATCAGACTAATTTAAGTTATCAATCGCTCCCTTATGAGACGCAGCTTTTTGAAAAAGATACGGTTTTAAGAGAAAAACGAAATCGCTGGCATGAGAGCCTTGCAAAGGATGTTTATATGGAAGAAGCTGTAAACGTATTAGAGGATCTTAAACTCAATAATATTAAGAGAAGTAAGGTAGCAGACGTTCGGGATTAAACCTTATGGCTGAACAAGCAACTTCTTTAACTCAATTAGCGCTCCAAAAATTTAAAAGAAATTTTTGGGGCGTTTCTAGTTTTGTCTATATCGTCTTATGTGGTTTGGTGGCGCTTTTTGCTTATGTTCTTGCTCCAGATGATTCACAGAATGCAAACCAAATGCATCTTTCGATTCATTCCAAAAAACCTGGATTTTCGGTTAAAATGTTAACCGTGCCAGGAGAGCAGACGTTAGACCAAAGTTTGTGGGATATTTATTTTTTCGGAAAAAAAAATACAGATACAGAGATTCCTATATTGGATTATAAAGTAACAGAAAATGAAGTGGAATATATTCCATATTCTGAAAATGGAATTACCGAATTAACAAAATCTGTTGATTTAAACTATTACAGGAAAAATATCGGTGATTGGCATGAAACTAATTTCTCTAATAGATTTATTGAAGAAAAAACCTTCCTCTTAGGAACTGATAAATACGGTAGAGACTTATTAAGTCGAATGCTTATAGGCGCTAGAATTTCCTTTAGTATAGGTTTTGTAGCGGTTCTAATTTCATTAGTCATAGGGATATTTCTAGGAGCGACAGCCGGCTATTATGGAGGTATGGTAGATACTTTTATTATGTGGCTAATTAATGTTACTTGGTCCATTCCCACTTTATTATTGGTAATTGCTATTACACTGGCTTTAGGTAAGGGCTTTTGGCAGGTTTTTATCGCTGTGGGCCTTACGATGTGGGTAGAAGTTGCTAGAGTTGTTAGAGGGCAGGTTATGAGCGTTAAGCAGATGCAATATGTTACTGCCGCCAGGGCATTAGGTTTCGGGAATATGAGAATAATAATGAGACACATTATTCCTAACATAATGGCTCCGGTTATTGTTATTTCAGCTGCGAATTTTGCAGGCGCAATTCTAATAGAAAGCGGGTTGAGTTTTTTAGGAATTGGAGCTCAGCCGCCTATGCCTAGTTGGGGGGCAATGATAAAGGATCATTATTCTTATATAATTTTAGGAAAAGCTTATCTGGCAATTATACCAGGATTAGCAATTATGAGTCTGGTAATGGCCTTTATGCTAATAGGAAATGCTTTGAGAGATGCTTTAGATGTGAAGGGGTAAAAAAAACCAACCTGCCAGGATAGGGGACCTGGGTGATTGGTCTTTTGGCTAATATTACCTAATAAGTAAAAAATAGTATAGAAAATATCACTGCATTAGGGATTACTCGGCACTTGACATGAAAAAATGTTTACCTAACCTATATATCTACCAGATAATCTCTAAGCGATTTTTCCTGACAAGTTTCTTTACCTACTATATACTAGTTCTTTTTAACCCTGATTTCTTACCCTTTAAAAGAATTTTTGCGTGTTAAACTTTTGTTAACAGTAAAAATAGAAAAGATTAAAAATAGTAACGAGAAAATTATTGAAAGAATCTGCCATAGGGCAAAATCTTGATTGGGTAGTGCTTTTGCATCACCAACCAAAATAAAGGATGCCCAAAAATAAGGAGAGGCTTCACTTAGCTGGTGTGTATCCAGATAATCTAATTTAGCTTTTCGGAGAGCCTCACTTTTAGTTTTGCCCTTTAATAAATGCTCATAAAAGTTATCCATTAGCTTTGGCGTTGCTTTATCATCTACTTTCCATAGAGAGGATAAAACACTCTTTGATCCTGAAAGGAAAAACCCCCTTGCCAAGCTTAAAACACCTTCACCAACTTCTTGCTCTCCTGCATTGGTTTCGCATCCACTAAGCACAACAAGATTAGCATTGTTATAAGTCAAATAGAGTTCATTTAAATAAAGAATAGAATCTCTAAATATAATTCGCGGTTCAGTTTCATCACCGGCGCTAGCATGAGTTGCTAAATGAATTATGTTGTAATAAGGCAGACTTTTTAAGAAATTACTTTTTGTAGAATTTTGATTTAAATAAATCTTTTTGTCTTTAAAATTGTCGGCTATGTTTTTGACTTCATCAATACTATGATTTAGGACACTTAGATCAGAATTTAAAAATTCTTTACTTGCCATACCCAGAAAACTTTTAGAATTGCCTTCTGGTTTGTTTTCAAGAAATGATTTTTGGAAAGACGCACTATAGGTATAACTAATATTATAATCTTTTATAAGGAAGGAATTTCTAATCTTTTTTGAGGTTATAAAACTTTCAAATGGAATTCCATTAAGGTCATTATCAGGAACGACTGTGATGGTATTTATTTTTTTTTCAATACTCTGTGGAATTAAAATATGATATAGATTGTTAGCCAGCTGAGTATAATTTTCTAAATCTTTTTTATAAGCAAATGGAATACTTATAGATTTTGAGAAGGAAGTTATCTTATCAAATAGATTGTCCAAATCATGAATTTCAAAAAAATCAATGGTATTTTTAGAAATATACAAGCCAAAACCATTTTGATTGTCAATTAGACTATTTGTATTTTCAGAAGAAATATAATAGGTTAACCAAGCTTCATCGCTTTTTAAATTATTTTGTAATGATTTAATTTGAATGATAGGAGTTTTGTAGCTTTTGGAATAATCAGGGGCAATTATATTAATGCTGTCTTGTAAAGTTTTGAGCGCCCTTCTGCTATTCAAAAGCTCTATATTAATCAGATCTTTATTAGGATGGTTCTTTACTTCAAGATCAATAATAGCTTTCTGCAGCCTTATTTCTTCTTCTTTTAGTTCTTGTGGAATTATTAAAGAGCGTTGAAACTGCAATTTTTTAATTTCTTCACTAAGTAGAATGGCTTTATTCCGCTCCATAAAGTAAAATCCCTTTTCGGGATTTTTTGCTAAAAAACAGGCTTTAATGGCGTTTCCGTATATGGCATTACTCTGTTTTCGCCAAAATAATTGAGATTTTAGCTCTTCGTTGGTTTCACTTATCCTGTCTAAGGCCTGATCTGCCAAATCATAATAATGAAGTGCTTTATCTAGTAATATGGTCTCATTTGAATTTAAAAAATACGCTAAATATGTATCGGCTAATTGAGGGAATGCTACTACAAGATTATCCAAATAGTCAGATTGAACATCTAAAGTTGTGTCAAGTCTTTTTATTTTGTCAAAATTTTCATCCGTAAATACATTTAATGCTTTTACTTGATATTTTATACTGGTTTCATATTCTTTAATGGAGGCGTAGCAGTAACCTAAATTGCTATTAAGTGCATAAATATAGGAGCTGTCTTTTAAATTTGCAGCCTCCAAATTTTTCTTATGAATGGAAATAGCCTTAAAAGGTTGTGTGGTATTGTAAAGATTGCCTTTTAAAAGATTTATATATTTAATTTTAGATGAATCTTTAAGCTTACTGGCCAAGATTAAAGCCCTATTGAAGTAAAGCTCAGCTTTTGGAATATCTAAATGTTCATTTTGATTAAATAACTGACCTAAGCTATAATTAATAAAGTAGTCTATAGATGCGCTTTTAGGTAAGATTTTAGAAATAGAATCAGCTTGAATAAGACTATTTACAGCTAGATCATGATAGTCTTTGTCTTTTACATTTCTATATAAAAAAGAAAGACTTATTAAGTTGGTTCGAAGTGCCCTATCATCGTGAGAGGCTTTGAGAATATTACCAGCTATTTGATAATAATTGATAGCTTTAATATAATCATGTCTGTCTCTGTATATTCTACCAATTTGTCCGTACGCCCTAGCTGCAATGGAATTATCAGGAATAGTTTTTACTGCTTTTTCAAAAGCTTCTATGCCTTTATCATTTCTATTTAATTTCAGATAATAGAATCCTAAAGTGTAAAGGGTACGTTGTAATAGAGAATCATTTTCTTTTGGATACTCATTTAGAAAATTGACTGCTTTTATTTGGCTATTTAAAGCAGCTTGAAATTGTTTATTTTCATACAGGTAGTCGGCATATGAATCGTAAGCTTTAGGTAAAATAGTGCTATTTTCCTTTTTTAAATTATTTATAAATTTTTCAATTAGAGAATCTTTTTTTTGAACATCAGAATCTAAAAGAATTTTGAAATCTTTTAAACTCTGACAAAAACACAATAAAGGAGAAAAAAAAATCCAGATAAAAAGTATTGACTTAATAACTGGATTTTTCATTTTAATTTATAAGTAACCTAATAATATTAATGCTCAAGTCTATTTTCCTCTTCCAATTGCTTTTCTAACTCCTCTAAATCACAATCACCTCCTGGTCTGCCTGGGTTAAAAATCCATACTTCTTCGTAAATATCGCTAGGTTGATTTGGTGCCATGCTTAAAAGATAAAATCTCTGAAAATAGTCAGATCTAATGTGGGCAATTTCCTTTCGATTAAGGTCTCTATGGTAACTAATAAAAATCATAGTGCCAGATACTGCTTCTTCAGTCCGAATAATTTCAGTAATTTCAGGCTTTGGAGCAAAACTGCATAATGCAATAAATAATAACGGTAAAATAATGCTTAATTTTTTCATTGTTTTGGATTTTAGGGTTTTAACAAATTTAAAATATTATTTCGGAGAATAAATTTTTTTCTGAAATATAATTTTTTAATTTCAAAATCTCAAAAATATCGCCTAGTATGCATATTGAAGACCCTGATTATTTAGAAGGCCTTATTAGAGGAGATAAAAAAATAATATTACAAATCTATGAATTTTTTTTTCCAAAGGTCAATGGGTTCATAAAAAGCAATAAAGGGACACGTGATGATGCTGAGGATATCTTTCATAACGCGCTGTTTCAAATTACAGTAAGATATAAACGGGAGAAATTTGAAATTAACACTTCATTTGAAGCCTATTTATTTACCGTTTGTAAAAATTTATGGCGAAAAGAGTTAAATTTTTCTAAAAAAAGGGTAAGAAAAAACCCTGAAATCGAACTGGTTAGTGTAGAATCGATTACTGCTAAATCAATATTAGAACAGCAGAGATGGGAACTATTTGATGAAAAATTAGAAGAATTATCTCCTAACTGTAGAGATTTGTTAAAGGCATATTTTAAACAAAAGCCATACGAGGAGATAATAGAAAGTTTTGGTTATGCCAATGAAAACACCGCATTTCAACGTGTATTTAAGTGTAAGGCTAAACTGATAAAGATCATAAAAGAAGACGATCGCTTCAGAAAATTAATGAAATAACTGCTCTATGAATTCTAAAACACAGGATCAGATTGAAAAATATCTTAATGGCGGACTCTCTAAAGAAGAGACCAAAGATTTTGAGTTAAAACTTAATGAGAATTATGAATTTGCTGAAGAAGTAAAACTTTACAAATACGTAAATGAAGGTCTTGGTGAAGAATCTTGGTTTGAGATGGGTATTGAGAAAGATAATATTCAATATCAAATGATGTTGAAAGCTGCAAATAGTAGCGAAGGTCAAAAGACACAAAGGGATTTACTAGAAGCTAAGGAAGTATATTTTGCTAAGCAAAGACAAGCAAAACAGAGACGTAGAATTTATGTTGCCATTAGCTCAGCAGCTGCGGCATTGTTGTTTTTGTTAATGACAACTGTGCTTGCACCTTCTCAATCTTCAGATGAGCTATTTGTAGCTCATTTTACAAATAACGATATGCCTTCACTTGTATCACGTAGTAATGATGGCGTAAACGATCTGTTTAAAGGAATACAGGCTTATAATAATGAGAACTATAAGGAGGCTATAAATTATTTTGATAATTATTATACAGAAGCAAATGCAATCAATCCTTTGGTTTATAGTTATTCGGGCTGGGCTTACGCCTATACTGGTGATGACAAAAAAGCATTTAGCGATTTTAATAAACTTGCTGATTCTGATCATTTGGACAGTTCAAAAGGTCTGTGGTTCAATGCTCTTTTACATTTAAAATTAAACGAAACCAAAGAAGCAAAATCTTCCCTGCAAAAAATTGTGGTTGATGAGAATAATTTTAAGTTTGCCGAGGCGAAAGAAATTTTGGCAGACTTAAAATAGTAAATGAGTAGAAAATACGTTTATCCTTTATTGTTCATCATTGCAACCGTTCTTATTTATTATGCAAATAATTATCTGGACGAGAAAGAAAGGGAGCCTTCGATTCATGAAGGCAAGCAGATTAAAGAAACTACAAATAGATTTTTATTACCCAGCTCCACCACAGGAGCTGTTATTCATCATAAATATTATTCTCTTTCCTATAGCGAACCCAATGAACAAGCTGAATGGGTTGCTTATGAATTAGAAAACGAGCAGCTTTCACAGAATAATTTTGATAGACCTTATTTTGAGATAGATGAAGCTGTACCCACTAAAGCTGCACACTGGCGTAATTATAAAAATTCAGGCTATGACAGAGGGCATTTATGCCCTGCTGGTGATCGAAGATTTGAAAAATCAGCATATATAGAAACTTTTTTAACAAGTAACATAAGTCCACAAAAGCACGATTTTAACAGTGGAATTTGGAATAGTTTAGAGCAAAAAGTAAGAAAATGGGCTGCAGCGTATGGTAGTATCTATGTTGTTACAGGAGGTGTTCTAAAAAATATTTCTTCGACAATAGGTGATGAACACGTCGCGGTTCCTAATTATTTTTATAAAATAATCCTTTCAGAAACTGACAAAGGTTACCAATCATTGGCATTTTTAATACCACACAAAAATACCACTACTTCACTTACTGAATTTGTTACAACAATAGATAATATTGAAGCTCTTACAGGAATAGATTTTTTTCCTAATTTAGATGATAAAACAGAGAATTCTTTAGAGGCATCCAAAAGCTATAGTAACTGGAATTTGAGATAAGCGTTTTTAACTCAAAGCTTATGGAAGTTAACGCTACCATTCGTTTACTCTATTTCCGTCAAGTTTTACAAAAATAAAAAGCAAAATTGTAAACCCCCATAATCCGGACCCTCCATAACTGAAGAATGGCAGAGGTATACCCACCGTTGGAAACATACCAGTAACCATCCCAATATTTACTAGAAAATGGATAAAAAGTATGCCAGCAAGACTATATCCATAAATACGGCTGAATTGGTTTTTTTGCTTTTCTGCCAGAAAAATGATGCGCATCATAAGGGCGATAAATAAGAAGACTACTAATGTGCTTCCTAAAAAACCCCATTCTTCTCCTACAGTACTAAAAATATAATCTGTATGTTGCTCAGGCACAAAATTTCCTTTTGTTTGAGTCCCTTTTAAAAATCCTCGACCTGTCCAGCCTCCATTACCAATAGCAATTTCAGATTGATAGGTGTTATAGCCAATACTTTTTGTGTCAACTTCTTTTCCTAGAACTACATTAAATCTATCTCTGTGTCTTTGTTCAAATACATTTTGAAAGATATAGTTGACCGAAAAAACGAATGCCATACAAATGAGAGGTAAAATGTAGAGTAAACTTTTACCCGTTCTTTTCTTTCGTTTTTTAACTAAAGCAATAATAGCTATCAAGACTATTAAAGCACATACCCATAGTGGACCTATAGCTAGTGTCAGGACAAATAAGGATATAGTTATAAAACCAACAATAAGATATACTCCAGAAAGCCCTTCTCTATAAAGCGGAAAAAAGAATGCTGCATAAACAAGCGCGCTCCCAGGATCTGGCTGAGGTATTATAATGAGAGCAGGTAAGGCTATAATAGCAAAAGCTTTGAGTTGATGCTGTAAAGAAGCTACATTTGTTTGTATATCACTTAGATATTTAGCTAATGCCAGAGCTGTTGCTGCTTTTGCAAATTCACTAGGTTGTAGGCTGAAACTGCCAAATGCATACCAACTCGTAGCACCTGAAATGTTTTTTCCGAAGAGAAAAAGACCTAATAAAGATAAAAGTGAGACTACATAAATTACACTTGCAAACCGTTCAAAAAATTTTGCGTCTAAGAACAGAATAAAGACAATGATTACAAAACTAAGTATTATCCATATAAACTGTTTTGAGTATAAATTAGAAATGTCAAAAGATCCTGATATAACATCTGGTTCAAGGGAAGCAGAGTAGATATTAATCCATCCTATTGTAATTAAGGCAACATAAAGTAAGATCAAAAGCCAGTCAAAATTACCGACCGATCTAGAAAAACTGCTCATTAATAATTAATCTTAAAGGGTTCTCCGCTTAAAGGCTTTGCATATTCTTCTTCTAGACTGTGGCTAAGAATCCAATCTTCTAAATCTGTTCTGGATATTTCACCACCTTTTAAATATTTTTCTATCATAAGGCTGGCTATGCGCCCAGCATATCGCGAACCCCAATATCCGTTTTCCACAAAAACAGCTAAGGCAATCTTAGGATTATCTTTTGGAGCAAAAGCAACAAAAATAGAGTGATCTGTTAACTGTACCCGTTTACCATCAATTTTTGTGTAATTTTCAGCTGTACCAGTTTTACCACAAATTTCTATGCCAGGTATTCTAAGTGCTTGCGCAGTACCGTAGTTGTATACATCGTGCATTCCCTGAACAACAGGTTCAAAATTTTGAGCATCTACGGTAGTTATATGCTTGGTACGATACTCTAATGGTATTTTCTCTGTATCTCCTTCTATTTCTTTTAAAATATGAGGTGTATAAAACCAACCTCTATTAGCGATTGCTGCTGTTACATTGGCTAATTGCATTGGAGTTGTCATGACTTCACCTTGCCATATATCCTCCAAGGCCAAAACTTTCCAGATGTTTTTTCCATACATCAATACCTTCTTGTGGTGTAGGATATTTTTCTATAGTACGTCTATATACATTCGCAAAGTAGGCATTACAGGAATTGGCAATACCGGGAACCATACTTAAAGGGCTTTTGTGGTGGTGACATCCAAGTTTTCTGCCCCTAGAGCCATAATAGTAACCTCCGTGACATGCAAAGCTCTCTTTGGTATCTACAACTCCTTCCTGAAGCGCTATAAGTGCATTTAATGTTTTAAAAGGTGATCCTGGAGGATATTCCCCTTGCAATACTCTATCAAACAGAGGTTTTGCGATAGTGTCTAAATATAAATCTGTAAAATGTTTAGATCTTTCCCTTCCTACTAGTAGAGCAGGATCATAATTAGGTGCCGCAACAAGAGCTAATATTTGGCCTGTGTTGGGTTCTAATGCTACAATTCCTCCTCGCTTATTTACCATCAATTCCTCTCCATACTTTTGCAATTCCGAATCAATTGTAAGTTGAAGATCTTTTCCTTGCTGAGGCAGAGTATCTAATGCACCCTCTTTATAAGCGCCTATATCTCTATTAAACCGGTCCTTTTGAATAAACTTAACTCCTTTTACCCCTCTTAGAACCTCTTCATATTGTTGTTCAACACCTTGCCGACCTATTAGATCACCTGATTGGTAATAAGCATTTTGTTTAATATCACGATTGTTAACCTCTGCTATATAACCTAAAAAATTTGCACCATAATCAATCTGATAATCACGAAGAGATCGCTTTTGAATATAAAAGCCTTCATACTTCCTCATTTTTTCTTGGAGGTATGCATACTCAGTTTTTGTAAGTTGAGGTATTACAACAGATGGCAGGCGTGGAGAATAAACACGTGCTTTACGCAAGCGTTCCTTTAATTTCTCTTTATCCATGTTAAGCAATTGGCACATTTCTAATGTGTCAAATGGCTTTACTTCTCTTGGTATGACCATTACGTCATAAGAAGGTTGATTGCTTACTAGAAGTTTGCCCTCTCTATCATAAATGTGACCACGCTGAGGATAGTCATAAATACGTTTAATGGCGTTATTCTCTGATAGCCTTATGGCAGAAGTATCTAGAACCTGGAGGTAGAATAACCTTCCAGTAAATACAAGACCAGATAGAAGTATTATAGAAAATAGTAATAATTTTCTCATTTGCGTTTTGCGCTAAATAGAGTTATAAGAATTAAACTTAAAATAAGAGTAAATATGCCACTGAGTAACGTCTTTTTCAGTATATAAAGTATATCTGAGACGTTAAAAGTTTCCAGTAAGAATAATACAAAATGATGTATTAAAACCAAAATTGTAATAAAGGTAAAACGCTCTGTAAATGAAGTTTGAGTAATTTTTACGGTATTATATTCATAAGCTACACCAAAAACCGATCTTAAGATCCAAGGTCTTGAGTATGCCAGAACCAAACTTGCGGCTGCATGCATTCCCCCACTATTACTAAACATGTCTATTGTTAATCCAATAAGGAAGCTAAAAAAAAGAAAAGATGCTTTTTTATCAGAAATAGGAAAAAGCAGAATGAAAATTACATAGGGATATGGATTTATGTATCCTAAAAAATTAATATGATTAAATAAGGCAACCTGTGCCAAAACCAGCACTACAAATCTTAGTATGTTATTTGCTATGCTATTGCTCATCAATTGTTTGCTCTTCTAACTCTTTTATTTGTTCCCGATCCATATTTTCAATGACATATACGTGACCAATATTTGTCATATCATTAAATAGTTTTATCGTAATTGTATAAAAATTCTCACTTTGGTCGAGTTTAAAATCTTCAACTGTTCCTACTCCCACACCTTCTGGAAATATGGTTGACATGCCTCCTGTTATAATTGTATCTCCTTTAGCTACAGGTGCCTTTTCTTGGACATCAATTAATTCTACAAGATTTGGGTCTTTTCCATCCCAAACTAAAATTCCAAAATGACCACTTTTTTTAAGTTTAGCGTTTATTTGAGAGTTACTGTTCAATATGCTTATAACTGTAGAATAATTGTTGGAGACTTTATCTATAATTCCTACGATACCATTACTTGTAATGACGCCCAGATCTTGTTTTATGCTATCTTTTCTTCCACCTTTTAGTGTAAGAAAGTTATCTCTAAGAGAATAATTATTGTTTATTACTTTAGCTTTTGTTACTTGGTACTTGCTATCGTAGGTAACCGTATCTATGGTGCTGGAAAGAGAATCCAGTGGGTTAAATAACTTTTGTCGCAGACGCTTATTTTCTTCTAAAAGTTGATCGTTATGAACGCGAAGGTCAAAATAACTGTTAATATTATCAATTGTAGTGTATATTCCTCCAGTTAAAAAGTTGGCCGAATTAACAAACTTACTCCTGTGGTAGGAATGCGATTGAATAGTAAAAACAAAAGAAATAAACAGCAGAAAAACAAACAGCAGAAAGTTTCTATACTTTATTAGAAAATTGATTATTTGCTGCATGAATCACGTTTGCTATTACTTTATTAGCACACTTTTATACTTGGGAAGATTTTTTAATGTAATCCCAGTACCTCTTACAACAGCCCGTAATGGATCTTCTGCTATATAAACAGGAAGATCGGTTTTTTGAGAAAGACGTTTATCAAGACCCCGAAGCATACTTCCTCCGCCAGCGAGATAAATACCCGTATTATAGATATCTGCAGCAAGTTCTGGTGGTGTTTGAGATAAAGTTTCCATTACAGCATCTTCAATACGCAAAATAGATTTGTCTAAAGCTTTTGCAATTTCGCGATAAGAGATTTGTACTTGTTTTGGCTTACCGGTAAGAAGGTCACGACCCTGCACGCTCATATCTTCTGGTGGTACCTCAAGATCTTCGGTAGCTGCACCTATCTGAATTTTTATCTTTTCCGCACTGCGCTCACCTACATAAAGGTTATGTTGGGTTCGCATATAATAAATGATGTCGTTTGTAAAAACATCACCTGCAATTTTTATGGACTTATCACATACAATTCCTCCAAGAGCTATAACGGCAATTTCTGTTGTACCTCCACCTATATCTACAATCATATTTCCTTTAGGCTGCATTATATCGACACCTATACCTATTGCTGCCGCCATAGGTTCATGAATAAGATATACTTCTTTACCGTTAACCCGTTCTGCACTTTCTTTAACCGCACGCATTTCTACCTCTGTTATTCCAGATGGGATACAGATAACCATTCTAAGGGCAGGAGCAAACATTCTTTTTTTGAGAGCAGGGATTTCTTTGATAAACATACTTATCATTTGCTCACTTGCATCAAAATCTGCAATCACACCATCTTTTAATGGTCTAATTGTTTTGATATTCTCGTGGGTCTTTCCCTGCATCATTGCGGCCTCTTTTCCTGCAGCAATAATTTTATTTGTTGTGCGGTCTCGGGCTACAATAGATGGGCTATCCACCACAACCTTATCATTATGTATTATCAGTGTATTTGCCGTACCGAGATCTATCGCGATTTCTTCGGTTAGGAAGTCAAAAAAGCCCATAAGCGGTTGTGAAAAATGTGAATTATTCTATTTATTGTTAACTGTTTCTAAAAGTAATTAAAAAAATACTCTTTTTAATGTTTAAAATGTCTGGTACCTGTCATAACCATAGCAATTTCATGCTCATTGCAATAATCTATACTTAATTGGTCTTTTATTGACCCTCCAGGTTGAATTACAGCTTTAACGCCTGCTTTTCCAGCTATTTCTACACAATCTGGAAAAGGGAAAAAAGCGTCACTTGCCATTACAGATCCTTTAAGATCAAAATTGAATGAATTAGCTTTTTCTATTGCGTGTTTAAGAGCATCAACTCGAGAAGTCTGTCCTGCACCACTTGCACAAAGTTGCTTGTTTTTTGCCAAAACAATTGTGTTTGATTTAGTATGCTTACATATTTTAGAAGCAAATATCAAGTCACTTAACTCGCTTTCTGAAGGTTTATTGTCAGTAGCCCAAGAAAGGTCTTCTAATTGATCTGTCTTACTGTCTTTATTCTGAACAAGTACACCATTTAAGCAACTACGTACTTGATTTTCTGGTAATTCTACCGTTTTTTGAACTAGCAAAACCCTGTTTTTCTTACCTTTTAAAATTTCTAAAGCTTCCGCCGAAAAACTGGGTGCAATAACTACTTCACAAAAAAGCTTGTGTATTTCTTCGGCAGTAGGCTTGTCAATTTCTTGATTCGAAATCAATATTCCTCCAAAAGCTGAAACTGGATCTCCAGCAAGCGCATCTATATATGCTTGATGTAAAGTTTCGCGTTGAGCTAAACCACACGCGTTATTGTGTTTTAAGATAGCGAACGTCGGTTTTTCATTGCTAAATTCTGCCATTAAATTTACGGCAGCATCCACATCAAGTAAGTTATTGTAAGAAAGCTCTTTCCCATGTAGCTGCTCGAACATGGCATCAAAGTCTCCAAAAAATGTACCTTGCTGATGTGGGTTTTCTCCATAACGCAATTGTTTACCTGTCTGAATACTGCTTTTGTAAACAACTTCTTCTTCATTAAAATAATTGAAGATTGCAGTATCGTAGTGAGAAGAAACATTAAAAGCTTTTGCTGCAAAACGCTTGCGATCTTTTAGAGATGTTGAGCCTTTATTCTCAGAAATTATTTCAAGAACCTCATTATAATCTTCAACTGATGATACACATAAGGTATCTTTAAAATTCTTTGCAGCTGCGCGTATTAATGAGATGCCTCCTATATCTATCTTTTCTACTATATCTTGTTCACTCGCTCCAGACTCTACCGTTTTCTCAAAAGGGTATAAATCAACAATTACAATATCTAATTGAGGAATCTTGTATTCTGCCATTTCGGTCTTGTCACCTTCGTGATCTTGACGATTAAGAATACCACCAAAAATTTTAGGATGCAATGTCTTCACACGCCCCCCTAAAATAGAAGGATAAGAGGTAACGTCCTCAACTCTTTCAACAGGCACATCTAAATCTTTGATAAATTTTTCAGTCCCACCTGTAGAATAAAGTGTTATTCCTAACTCATGAAATTTTTTGATAAGTGGCTCTAAGCCCTCTTTACTAAATACAGAAATTAATGCGGCTTTAGCCTGAATATCGGTGTTCATGAAGAAAATTTATAATAAGCTGCAAAAGTATGAATTTAGAGCCTAAAAATCAGATGCTATTCCTGTAATTTCTATGGAAAAAATTGTAACGTTATACAAGTTAATGCGTCTTATCGTCGTTAGCGAAAAAATACATCTATGCTTATTTATTTAAGGGTACTTAAAGAAAGTCTTGCTTTTGCAATTAATGCATTGCGCAATAATAAGTTACGTACCTTTTTGTCTTTGTTAGGAGTTACAATTGGTATTTTTTCAATAATAGGTGTTCTGGCCGCTGTAGATTCATTGAAACAAGAAATAAAGGGCAGTCTTTCTTCATTGGATAACAGTACTATTTATTTGATGCGTTTTTCATTTGGCCCTTCTGATATTCCACAATGGAAGAGAGAACAGTTTCCTGATGTGACTTTTGATGAATATCAATATATAAAGCGAAGTGTTCCGCATGTTGAGGCCGCTTCTTACAATTTAAATGTAGGTCAAGAAACTATAAAATACAATGATAAAATTGTTACGGGTGCAGATATAGCGCCTGTGACAAATGAATATTATTACATTCAAGCGCTTCAGTTAGATGAAGGTAGGTTTTTTAATGAGGCTGAATCTAATAGTGGTGCACCTGTTGTAGTTTTAGGTGATGAGATCGCAAATAGCTTATTTGGCGCTATTAATCCTATAGGAAAGCAAGTGCGGCTTTATGGGCAGCGATTTACTGTAATAGGTACATTGAAGAAAAAAGGTAAAGGGCTTTTTGGCAATTCTGAAGATACCGTAGTAATATTACCTGTTAACATTGTACGTAGAATTTATGGCAGTAATAATAAAGGGGCTTTTCCTGCTATCATCATTAAACCCGAATCTGGCATAGATCTTCCTGAATTTACTGCAATACTTACTCAAAAATTGAGACAATATAGAGGTTTGCGACCTGATGATATTAATAACTTCTTTATTAATCAGCTTCAGGGATTTGCAGATTTAGTAGATAATATAACGGGAACAATGTCCACCATTGGTGGATTTATTGGTTTATTCTCACTGCTCGTGGGTGGATTTGGAATTGCAAATATTATGTTTGTTAGTGTTAAAGAGCGAACCAACTTAATAGGAATTCAAAAAGCGCTGGGGGCAAAAAATAAGTTCATTTTGCTTCAATTTTTGTTTGAAGCAATAATTCTGGCTGCATTTGGAGGATTGATCGGATTGCTGCTGGTGTGGCTCATAACATTAGTTGCCTCACAATTTACAGGAGATTTTGAGTTTATATTGTCGAGCACAAATATTTTCTTGGGATTGTTTTCTTCAATAATTATAGGACTAATAGCTGGAATAATTCCTGCTTTTATGGCTTCAAGACTAGATCCTGTTGAAGCAATAAGAACAGGAATGTAAAAGCAGAATTAGCTTAAAATTTCTGCAACCTGTGTATTTATCCATTCCAGAAATCTTTCATCGGCTTCTGTGAAAGGATCAGGAGTGTTTGAGTCTATATCTATTTGACCTATATTTTCTCCATTTACAAAGAGTGGGATTACAATTTCAGCCTTAACAGTTATACTACAAGCAATATAATTATCCTGTGCGTTTACATCAGGAACGACAAAATTCTGATTTGAAACCGCTACCTGACCACAAATACCTTTACCAAATGGAATAATGGTATGATCTGTAGGCTCGCCCGCATAGGCTCTCAATTTTAGTTCGTTTTTATCCCCATTTTTAAAATAAAAACCCACCCAAAAGTAATATTCAATATTCTCACGCAGAATGCTACAAACTTGTTCTAAACGATGCTCTACAGAAAGACTTTCACTATTTAATATTGATGATACTTTAGGCTTAAGGGCTTCAAAACTCATTTTTCTTGTATTTTAGGGGCCAAAACGACCTCATTTATTGATGTTAAAATATATTCGCAAATATAAGTCGGTACTTTGGTTTGTCCTTACATTTTTAGGAACCTATTTACTCCTTTCTGCAGCATACAATCAATATTTAAAACTGGAAACGTCAGCGGAATACTATCCTGATTATATCACACATCAGGTAGCGGTTCAAAGTGAATGGTTTATTAACCAATTAGGCTATACAGCCTCTATTGAGCCACACGAAGAAGAGCCCTCTATGAAATTAATTATAAATGATCAATTTCTTGCACGAGTGGTAGAAGGCTGCAATGCGGTGAGTGTAATAATTTTATTCTGTGCATTTGTTCTTGCTTTTTTTGATGGATGGAAAAAAAGTTTGGTGTTTTTAATGGTAGGAACACTTGCTATTTATATTATCAACGTTATACGCATAGGTTTGCTCGCAATCGCAATCTATGAATTTCCAGAATACAGCGATTTCTTGCACACAATAGTATTTCCTTTGGTTATTTACGGTTTTGTTTTTTTGCTTTGGATTTATTGGATTCATCAATTTTCAATTAAAAGAAAGTGAAAGGATTCTTCAATATCATAATAGTTCTTTTTCTCTTTACGCTATTAGTGATGGTGCGCTTTTATCAAGAAAATTTATTTTATGATCCTTTATTGGAATTTTTTAAAACAGATTTTTTACAGGTTTCTAGCTTGCCAAGCTTACAATTAGGTAAACTTTTGTTATCCCTTACCTTTAGATTTATATTAAATTCATTTATCTCTTTGCTCATACTTTTTGTATTATTTAGGGATTTAGGCATTGTTAAGTTTGCAGGTATTTTATTTATATTTTTTTATGCAGTTCTATTAGCCGCTTTCATAATATTAATAGAGAATTATCATTCAGATAATTATATGGCACTTTTTTATGTACGGCGCTTTTTAATTCAACCTATTTTTATTTTGATTCTTATTCCTGCTTTTTATTATTATAAACGCTCTGATAATTAGAAGCATCTGTATATTTGCGGTTTAAAGAATAAAATAATAATCAATGAAAAGAGTAGGTGTGTTAATAATGCTATTGATGGTAATTTCTTGTGGAGAAAACAAGACAAAATCCAATGTCATAGCTGTAGATACAAGTTCGGCCACAAGTAAAGAAAAACAAGTTTATGAAGCTGCAGAACGTAAAGCGACTTTTAAAGACTCGGCTGTAGGGTTGGTTTACGATAATTATAATGCCGTAAAAACCGCGTTGGTCAACACAGATCCAATGGGAACCAAATTGGCTGCCGAAGATTTAAGTGCTGCCTTAAATAGTTTAGAAGCGAACAATGCTTTAAAAAAGTCAGTTGAAAAACTAAGTGCTGAAGAAGACATAGAAGTTCAGCGAGAGATTTTTCAAGAAGTAACTGCCGGTGTTAAATCCCTTGTGCAGAATAATTTAGAGGAAGGCAAGCTATATTATCAGTATTGTCCTATGGCTTTTCAAGGCAAAGGAGGGTATTGGCTTTCAAACGAAGAAAAAATACGCAATCCTTACTGGGGTGATAAGATGTTAACCTGTGGAGTAGTGCAGGGAGAGATTAAATAAGACTTAGGATTGATTCTAATTAAAAAACCACTTCAGCGCGCTGAAGTGGTTTTCTTTTATATAGGTTTTCGCTAATGCGAAAGATGATGTTATATTACATCATTCCTGGCATACCGCCACCCATTCCTCCTGGCATACCGCCACCGGCTGGGTTTTCTTCAGGGATGTCAGTTAAAGCACATTCTGTAGTAAGAATCATACCTGCAACAGATGCCGCATTTTCTAATGCAATACGGGTAACTTTCTTAGGATCGATAATACCAGCTTCTAACATATCTACATATGTTTCAGTTTTAGCATCATAACCAAAGTTTTTCTTACCGTCTATAACTTTAGCGATCACAACAGAACCTTCACCTCCAGCGTTAGAAACAATAGTTCTAAGAGGAGCTTCGATTGCTTTATTTACAATCTGAATTCCTGTAGTTTCGTCCATATTTTCTGAGGTAAGATTTTCTAATGCTTTCTTAGCACGTACAAAAGCCACACCACCACCAGCAACGATACCTTCTTCTACTGCAGCGCGAGTTGCGTGAAGTGCATCATCTACACGGTCTTTTTTCTCTTTCATTTCTATTTCAGAAGCAGCACCTACATAAAGTACAGCAACTCCACCTGCTAATTTAGCAAGACGTTCTTGAAGTTTTTCTCTGTCATAATCACTGGTAGTGCTTTCAATCTGAGCTTTGATCTGATTTACACGAGCCTTGATGTCTTCTTTTTTACCAGCACCATTTACAATAGTAGTATTGTCTTTGTCGATAGTTACTGTTTCTGCAGTACCCAACATATCGATAGTTGTGTTCTCTAGAGTGAAACCACGTTCTTCGCTTATTACGGTACCACCTGTTAAAATAGCTATATCTTCTAGCATAGCTTTTCTACGGTCACCAAAACCTGGAGCTTTTACAGCTGCAATTTTAAGGGCACCACGTAGTTTATTTACAACAAGAGTAGCTAGTGCCTCACCATCAACATCTTCTGCGATGATTAATAATGGTTTTCCAGATTGAGCAACTGGCTCAAGTACAGGGAGCAAGTCTTTCATAGAAGAAATCTTCTTGTCAAATAACAAGATGTATGGATTCTCTAGCTCACTTTGCATTTTCTCACTATCTGTAACAAAATAAGGAGATAAATATCCACGGTCAAACTGCATACCTTCTACAACATCAACATAAGTTTCTGTTCCTTTAGCTTCTTCTACAGTAATAACACCTTCTTTACCTACTTTTCCAAATGCTTCAGCAATAAGTTCACCTATTACATCGTCATTGTTTGCAGAAATAGAAGCAACTTGTTTGATTTTCTCAGAAGAACTACCAACTTCTTGTGTTTGGTTTATAAGATCTTCAACGATTGCAGAAACTGCTTTGTCAATACCGCGTTTTAAATCCATTGGATTTGCACCAGCAGCAACGTTTTTAAGACCTTCCTGTACGATAGCCTGAGCTAAAACTGTAGCTGTAGTAGTACCATCACCAGCAAGATCATTGGTTTTAGAAGCAACTTCCTTAACCATTTGTGCTCCCATATTTTCAAGAGCATCTTTTAATTCGATCTCTTTTGCTACAGTCACACCATCTTTAGTCACCTGAGGTGCTCCAAAAGATTTGTTTATAATTACGTTACGACCTTTAGGTCCTAAAGTTACTTTTACGGCGTTAGCCAATGCATCAACTCCGCGCTTAATACCGTCACGGGCTGAAATGTCAAATTTTATGTCTTTTGCCATTGTTTAAATTTTTAATTTTTTCGCTATTGCGAAAATATTCTGTTTTGTTAAAATTGATTGGAAATTATTAGAAGTAAAACGTGGTTTAGATAACGGCTAGAATGTCATCTTCACGCATAATAAGATAATCTGTACCTTCTAATTTTAATTCAGTACCAGCATACTTTCCATAAAGTACGGTGTCACCTTCTTTTACAGTCATCTCGTGATCTTTTTTGCCACTTCCCACAGCAACCACTTTTCCTTTTTGTGGTTTTTCTTTAGCGGTATCAGGAATGTAGATACCAGAAGCTGTTTTTGTTTCGGCGGCCATTGGCTCAACCAAAACACGATCTGAAAGAGGTTTAATGTTTACTCCCATTGTGATATGATTTTTTTAGTTTAACAATTTTTCTATTGTGTCACGTGCTAATGGGCAGAAATTATGCCACCTCAATACGGCTGACAAAAAGGCAAAAAAAAGACCGCAAATTTGCGGTCTTTATAATTATATAGTCAAGAATGTCATTAATTCTCTGTGGTGTCCATTGAAGTTGCTGGAGCAACATCAGCTGGAGGGCTTTGAACAGGAACAATATTTTCAACATCTTCACTGTTTATTACTTTCGATTCTGTGGTAGATCCTCCTCCAAAAATCGTTACGTTAGAGATAAGAATTAAGACCAATAAAAGTGTAGCAAGACCCCAAGTACTTTTGTCTAAAAAATCTGTGGTCTTTTTTACCCCACCTACCTGTTGAGTACCTCCACCACCAAAAGAGGAGGATAAACCACCACCTTTAGGATTTTGAACCATAATTACTACTATAAGTAGAAATGCAACTACAACGATAAGCCCTAAGAATACTAAAAACATAATTATGCAATTTTATTAAGTAAGTGCCTTTATTGATTAAACACTTAACGCTGTTCTTATTCTAGAACAGATATTTTTTAATAGTTTATTTTTCGTTCAATTTTTCTATCGCCCGAATTTGGTCTGCAAAGAAACCACTTTTTTCGGGATATTTCAAACTTAAAATTTTATATGCTTGTTTAGCTTTTTTATAATTTTTTTGCTCCACATAAACCCGCGCCAATGTTTCGGTCATTAAAGTTTCTGATACCATTCCCTGATCATCGATTACGCTTTTTTTTGCGCTTTCCTCAGGCGGTTTAATTTTTATTTTAGGATTGGTATTGATAAACTTATCTATTAGTTTTAGTCTCTGTTTACGTTGGGGATCAGAAATATTTGATTTTGGATTTGGTTCGTTATTTTCTCTTTCAATAGGATCAAAGGAGGTTATTTTTAACCATTCAGTAAAAGAATGTGTCTCCTTATCAGTAAAATCCAAAGGTTTTCCTACTTCTAATATATCTTCTGGATTCCCGTTTTTAGAATTCTCTTCATTCTCATTCTCTGAAGATAATTCCTTTCTAATAAGAAACTCCGGATCTAAAACAGTATTGGCCTTGTGCAATTCTTCAACTTCTACTTGAGAAGAAAGGTCAAGGGCATCGCTCACCGGCATATTGTATAGATGCTCTTCCTGTTTTTTAATTTGATTGCTTATTTCATTTTGATTAAAAACAGTTGAGGTGATAAAATCAAAAAGAACTGAACGATCTTGAGTGTGGGCAGCAGTGCGCTTCAATTCCTGATTATAAACGAAACTCCCCTGGTTTTTCAAACCTTTTAAGTAAATCGTGCGTGCGGCTTGAAAATAAGGGAATTCTTCCAGAATTGAAGTTATCTGGCTGGTTTGTGCAGCGGTAATGCGCTCTGGATGTTCTAATAAATATGTAAAGGCCTCTTTGTTCATTTACCAGTTAGCAAGGGATTCATTAAAGATATCTTGCGTAATACGTTCAAAAATTTCTGCTACTGCATCGTCCAGATCAGCTCCCACCAGCTGTTGTGTTCCTGGTCTATCTACAAAAAATGAAAATCTTTTTTCGAAGTCTTCACTGCCATCTTCTTTTAAAGTATTTATGAATCGGACATTCACAGCTATGGTCAATCTGTTTTGTGCAGCTAAATTATCTGAAGTTGCAGTCTGGGGGGCAATATAATAATCAACAATTTCCCCTTCATAAATAAGATCACCCCCATTATTTGTTAGGCTTAAACTTGTTTGATTCTGTATAAGATCCTGCAGGGCAAATCTGAACGTTCTATCTAAGCCAGGTTCTATAAGCGGAGCGTTATTCGGAAAAAAGTTTACCTGAAAAGTCTCTGTGCCGGGAGCTATGGAGATCCCGCTAAAGGAATAAAAACCACAGCTATTTAATAATAAAGTGCTGGCAAGAAGAAGGTAAACTTTTATTTTTTTCATGAATTGTGCTTTCTGCTTTTGATTTTATAACGTGCAAGAAACTATTTAATTTTTAAACTAAAGATCATATTGTTTAATCTTTCTATAAAGGGTACGCTCACTTATCCCCAGCTCCTGTGCAGCTGCTTTACGTTTACCTGCATGCCGCTCTAATGATTTTTGTATAAGTTCAAGTTCTTTTTCCTGTAGTGATAGGGTTTCTTCTTCTTCAACATCTTCAGCAAAATGATACTTGTCATTAGCATTTTCTGTAATGGTTGTCTCTTGAGGAATTTGAAGTACTTCGGTTATATCTTCAGCACTTTCATAGGCGTCACTTTCATCTTCGCTATATATCTTTTTTATGAGGGATTTATTTTCTTCCTGTACATCTTCAGTATTGCCTTTTTCCATCAATTTAAGCGTGAGCTTTTTTAGATCATTAAGATCGCTCTTCATGTCAAAAAGTACTTTATACAGAATTTCACGCTCACTGCTAAAGTCACCTTCACTCTTTTTAGGACCAACAACTGCCGGCAGATTAGAGCCAGAATCCGGAAGGTAAGAACGCAGTTTATCCAGCGTAATACTCCTGTTTTGTTCAAGAACAGATATCTGCTCCGCTACATTTCTTAATTGTCTAATGTTACCACTCCAGCGATATTTTAGAAGGGTTTGTATAGCATCTTCTTCTAACCTAATTGTGGGCATTTTGTATTTATTTGCAAAATCTGAAGCAAACTTTCTAAACAGCAAATGGATGTCATTTTTGCGATCTCGCAGGGGTGGAAGATGAATTTCTACCGTACTCAGGCGGTAATAAAGATCTTCCCTAAATTTTTCATTCTTTATTGCTTCAAACATATTCACATTTGTTGCGGCAACAATGCGTACATCGGTTTTTTGAGTTTTTGAAGATCCTACTTTTAAAAATTCTCCATTCTCAAGCACCCTTAATAATCGAACTTGGGTAGGTAAGGGCAATTCTCCTACTTCATCAAGAAAAATTGTTCCTCCATCTGCTTCTTCAAAATAACCACTTCTTGTAGAGGTCGCTCCCGTAAATGCGCCTTTCTCATGGCCAAAAAGTTCACTATCTATGGTGCCCTCGGGTATTGCGCCACAGTTAACGGCTATATATTTATTGTGCTTTCTATGAGAAAGCGAATGTATAATTCTGGGGATACTTTCTTTACCTACACCACTTTCTCCCGTTACGAGAACAGAGATGTCTGTAGGAGCTACCTGAATGGCTTTTTCTACAGATCTATTTAGTTTTGGGTCGTCCCCTATAATTCCAAATCGTTGCTTAATCGCGTGTACAGATTCCATATTTTGGGTAACTGTTAATTGTTTTCAGAATATCCTACTGCTCTTCCTATAATGGTAGTGGTTGTGCATTCTTCTATATGAACCATTACAAAATCTCCAACCTTATAATGTTCTTTTGGAAAAACCGCTACCGTATTTTGAGTATTTCGACCACTCCATTGTTTGTCACTCTTTTTAGATGATTTTTCAATAAGGATTTCTATTGTCTTGCCTACTTGTTTTTTTGTATTGTAAAAAGAATGTTCCTGCTGAATATCTATAATTTCTGCAAGACGTCTTTTTTTAACAGCTTCGGGTACATCATCTTCTAGTTTACGTGCAGCCAGAGTTCCCGGTCTTTCACTATAAGCAAACATAAACCCGAAGTCATATTTTACATACTTCATTAGGCTTACTGTATCTTGATGGTCTTCTTCTGTTTCTGTTGGGAAACCGGTAATCATATCTTGAGAAATAGCGCAATCTGGAATGATCGCTCGTATATCGTCAATGAGTTTAAAATATTCTTCACGCGTATGAAGGCGGTTCATTGCTTTAAGAATGCGATTACTTCCACTTTGAACAGGCAAATGAATGTACTTGCAGATATTAGGGTATTTTGCCATTGTCCTGATAACATCCAGCGTCATATCCTGTGGATTTGATGTCGAGAATCGAATGCGCATTTTAGGCTGAGCTTGAGCAACAAGTTCCAGCAAACCAGAAAAGCTCACTGCCGTGGCCTTTTCCATTTCACTGGCTTTGTCATAATCTTTTTTAAGTCCGCCACCGTACCAAAGGTAACTATCAACATTTTGACCTAAAAGGGTAATTTCCTTAAACCCTTTAGCAGCCAGATCGTTAACTTCCTCTAATATACTTTGAGGATCTCTACTGCGCTCGCGACCTCTTGTAAAAGGCACTACGCAAAATGTGCACATATTATCACAACCACGGGTAATACTAACAAATGCTGTTACACCATTACTTTGCAGACGCACTGGAGAAATATCGCCATAGGTTTCTTCTTTAGAAAGAATTACGTTAACAGCATTACGACCATCTTCAACCTCGCTTATTAGATTGGGGAGGTCTTTATAAGCATCTGGGCCTACAACAAGATCAACAATCTTTTCTTCTTCCAGAAACTTGCTTTTCAGACGCTCTGCCATGCAGCCCAAAACACCCACTTTCATTCCTGGGTTAATTTTTTTAACCGCATTGTATTTTTCTAATCTCTTACGTACGGTAAGTTCTGCCTTCTCACGAATGGAGCAGGTATTTACTAGAACAAGATCAGCATCCTCAAGATTTTTAGTGGTGTTATAACCTTCTTTTGCCAAGATGGAAGCAACAATCTCGCTGTCGCTAAAGTTCATCTGGCAACCGTAACTTTCTATAAATAGCTTTTTGGGATTAGCTTGTTGTCCTTCTAATACTAAAGCTTGTCCCTGAATTTTTTCATCTATTATCTTCTCCATAATTTTTTCCTTCTCGCTAAATAAGTTGGCAAAGATACAACGAATGGATTTTGTGCCAAAGTGACAGTCGCGATAAATAAATAATTTATAAACTTCTTCTATTTTTTTAAAAAAATCTTAAATTTTGAAGCAACGTTTTGCTAATCAATGCATCTATTTATAAAAGTCTTAATTATGAAACATTTTTTCTTCCTCTTTCTTATATCCATAGCATTTTTAAGTTGTGATAATGATGATTCTAACTATGAGCTCGTCACAGTTGCAAAAGCTAAAGTGATTTCTAAAGCAGATTTAAGAGCACAGATAGAAGTCGAATCTCCAAAACCTATCACAGACTCTGGTAAGTTTTATTTTTATCAGGATTACATTTTTGTTAATGATGGCGAAGGTGTTCATATAATAGATAATCAAAACTCTAATGCTCCTCAAAAAATTGCTTATTTAAGAGTGCCTGGAACTAAGGATATGGAGGTTAAAAATGATATTCTATATGTCGATAGTTATTCGGATTTGGTTTTATTTGATCTGTCTGATATAAATAATGTTGATCGCCTAGATGTTTTTGAAAATGTTTTTAACGGCTATAATAGGGTAATCCCCGGGGTTGAACAACAGGTTGATTTTTATGATTATGGTGCTTATGATTTTGATCAAAATATTATAGTAGGATGGGAATACTCGCAGGAAATTCGAAAGATTGAGCCTCAACCGGTATATTTTGATGATGTTGCATCTGAGAATTCTGATGGTGCAGGTGGCGATGTGGGTGAAGGAGGTTCTTTTGCCAGTTTTAAAATCGTAAAAGATTATCTCTATACTGTTGATCGTTCTACTTTATATGTTTTTGATATTTCTAACGGAAATGAACCTGTTGCGATGGGGCAGGAAAATGTGGGTTGGAATATTGAAACCATTTTTAATAAAGAAGATTATTTGTACATAGGTAGTTCCAATGGAATGTTTATTTATGATATCGCAAATGCTGCTTCACCGTCTAAGGTAAGTTCTATATCTCATGTTACTGGCTGTGACCCTGTGGTTGTAGAGGGTGATTATGCCTATTTGACTTTGAGAGGTGGTAATAATTGTGGACAGAATTTGAGTTTTCTTGAGGTGATAGATATAACCAATAAAAGTAATCCTTTGATTTTAGGAGATTACAATATGGACGAGCCTTATGGGCTTGGTACACATTCAGATTATTTATTTGTTAGCGATGGTCCTAATGGTTTAAAAATATATGATAAAACCAACCCACGAGATTTGAAGCTGCTGGACATCAAAGAGGATCTTAATATTTTTGATGTAATTCCTTTAGAAGAGAAGCTGCTTCTTATAGGGGATGATGTGTTGCATCAATATTCTTATTCCGAAAATAACTTAGAATTAATAAGTACATTCTCCCTTAACTAAATTAGGGTTTTTACACAGATTTTGGAGCCGTATTTTTACGGCTCTTTTATTTCTGGGGGCTCAATTTTGATTTGATAATATTTTTTTACCATACTTTTGCATCTCAAAATATAGAGGTTATAGCTGAAAAATGATTGGAGTAGATATGCTCAGCAAGCCTTCAAATAAAGCAAAATGGCAAAAAATTTAGTAATAGTAGAGTCCCCTGCAAAGGCTAAAACAATAGAGAAGTTCTTAGGAAAGGATTTTAAAGTAGAAAGTAGTTTTGGTCACATTGCAGATTTACCCACTAAGGAGCTTGGTGTTGATGTAGATGGGGATTTCACTCCTAAATATATAGTTTCCAAAGACAAAAAATCTGTAGTAAAGAAATTGAAGGATCTGGCTAAAAAGGCTGAAATGGTATGGCTAGCTAGTGATGAGGACCGGGAGGGAGAAGCGATTGCCTGGCATTTGGCAGAAGAGCTTAAACTTGATAAGGAAAAGACGAAAAGAATAGTTTTTTCAGAAATAACAAAGAAGGCAATTCTACGTGCTATAGAAAATCCAAGAACTATAGATTATAATCTGGTAAATGCGCAACAGGCTAGGAGAGTACTGGATCGTTTAGTGGGGTATGAAATTTCCCCCGTCCTTTGGCGTAAAGTTAAAGGAGGGCTTTCTGCAGGTCGTGTGCAATCTGTTTCTGTAAGACTTATAGTAGAGCGGGAACGGGAAATACAAGAGTTTAATACAGAAGATTATTTTAGGGTTGATGCTGAATTTGCTAATGAGAAAGGCAAATTAAAAGCTAAACTTCCTAAAAATTTAGGCACAAAAAAGGAAGCTCAGGAATTTTTAGAGGCTAATAAGGATGCTTCTTTCAAAGTTGCTTCTTTGACCACTAAACCGGCTAAGAAATCACCTGCTCCACCTTTTACAACTTCAACACTGCAACAAGAGGCTTCCAGAAAACTTTATTTTTCTGTAAGTAAGACCATGACTATGGCTCAAAGACTTTATGAGGCAGGTCTTATAACCTATATGCGTACAGATAGTGTTAATTTATCTAAGGACGCTAAAGATGCAGCACAAGATGAGATTGTTTCTGCTTATGGTCAGAAATTTTATAAAGAACGTAGTTATAAAGGTAAGAGTAAGGGAGCTCAAGAGGCTCACGAAGCTATACGCCCCACAGATTTTAGTAAGCATTCTGTAAATATTGATAGGGATCAAGCCAGATTATATGAATTGATCTGGAAGAGAGCAATTGCCTCACAGATGAGCGATGCCCAACTGGAAAGAACAAATGTTCAGATAGAATCTTCCAATCATCCTAGCAACTTTACTGCTAATGGTGAAGTGCTGAAATTCGAAGGGTTTCTAAAGGTTTATCTAGAAGGAACTGATGATGAAGAAATGGAAGATAGCGGCATTCTCCCTCCTTTAAAAGAAGGTGAAAACCTTGATAATTTGTGGATTACAGCAACAGAACGTTTTACAAGACCGCCCTATAGGTATACTGAAGCTTCCTTGGTTAAAAAACTGGAAGAGCTCGGCATTGGTCGCCCATCAACTTATGCGCCTACTATTACAACTATTCAGAACAGAAAATATGTTGAAAAGGGTAACGTAGAAGGTACTGAGCGGGAGTATGACCAATTAATAGTGAAAAAAGGAGTTCTAAAGGAAAACAAACTTTCAGAAAAAGTTGGATCAGATAAAGGTAAATTGGTTCCTACAGATGTGGGAATGGTTGTGAATGACTTTTTAGTAAATCATTTTGAAAATATCCTTGATTATAATTTTACGGCAAAAGTAGAGCAGGATTTTGATGAAATTGCTGAAGGTAATGAGGAGTGGACGAGGATGATGAAGGATTTTTATAAAGACTTTCATCCTCAGGTTAAAGATGTTGCAGAAAATGCAGATCGTGAAGTGGGAGAGCGTGTTTTAGGTACAGATCCTAAAACGGGAAAACCTGTTAGTGTACGTTTAGGTAAGTATGGGCCAATGGTTCAAATAGGGAGTGTTGAGGATGAAGAGAAGCCGCAATTTGCAAGTTTATTACCAGAGCAGCAATTAAATACACTTACTTTTGATGAAGCTATGGACCTATTTAAGCTTCCTAGGGAGTTGGGTGAATTTGAAGATGAATTGGTAGAAGTGAATAATGGCCGTTTTGGTCCTTATGTGAAATTTGGTAAAACATATGTTTCCCTTCCTAAAGGTAAGGATCCTTTAGAAGTAGATTTGGATGAGGCCATAGTTTATATAAAAGAAAAACAAAAAGCTGATGCTCCTATTCATGAATATGAAGATAAGCCGGTACAAAAGGGAGTTGGTCGCTTTGGTCCATTTATCAAATGGGACGGAATGTTTATTAATGTTAATAAGAAATATGACTTTGACAATCTTTCTATAGAAGATATTGAGCAATTGATAGAGGAGAAGAAACAGAAAGAAATAGATAAGGTAATACATGATTTTAAGGATGAGGGTATTCGCGTGGAGAAAGCACGCTGGGGACGTTCAAACATTATAAAGGGAAGGACTAAAATTGAATTGCCTAAAACCGTAGATGCTCAAAAGCTTACACTTGCTGAGGTTCAGGATATTTTAGAGAAACAAGGTCCTAAAAAGAAAAAAGCAGCTAAAAAGACAACTGCAAAAAAAACAGCTACACGTAAAAAATCCACAGCTAAAAAGAAATAATATATGCCTTTTGAAAACCTGCTCCCGGTTTCAGATGCTGTTGTTGCCCACACGCAGCTATTAAATAATCAGAGTTTAGGGCATATTATACGCATTCATTCTTCAAAAGAAGGAATGCCGGACATGGAAGGGGTTAAAATTGCTCTTATTGGTGTTAGAGAAAACAGGGGAGATATAGATTTATTAGAAGAGCCTATAGATTTTTCTGCTGTAAGAAAGTCTTTCTATCATTTATTTCCTGGTAATTGGCATACTGTAATTGCAGATTTAGGGGATATTGATGCAGGCGCGAGTATTAAAGACACTTTTTTTGCCGTAAGGCAGATAACAGAAACTTTAGTAAAAAAACAAATTATACCTATTTTTTTAGGAGGAACACAAGACTTGACCTATGCAATTTATCGTGCGTATGATAAATTGGATCAAATGGTCAACCTAGTTAATGTTGACAGTCGGTTTAATTTGGGTGATAGCAATCAGCCTATGACAAGTAAGTCTTACGTAGGTAAAATTATCGTGGATCAACCTTATAATCTTTTCAATTATTCTAATATTGGCTTTCAGACCTATTTTAACAGTCAGGAAGAAATAGATCTTATGGACAAGCTTTTTTTTGATGCTTATCGATTGGGATCTGTTACCAATGATATAAGTATGGTTGAGCCGGTAATGCGGGATGCTGATATCGTTTCCTTTGATTTGGGAGCGATTCAATCCAGTACTATGGGATTTATGCATCAAAATATACCTAATGGATTGGATGGCCGGGAGGCTTGTGCTATCTCCAGATATGCCGGGATAAGTGATCGGGTTAGTGTGTTTGGCCTTTTTGAATATGAGCTGAATAAGAATTCTGAAGCTGGTGCAGCGTTGATGGCTCAAATACTTTGGTATTTCATTGAAGGCGTTAATTATCGTGTGAATGAGAACTTGGGGGAGAATAGAAAAAACTTCTTACATTATGCCGTTCCTGTTGATGATGAGGTGCTTAGTTTTTATAAAAGTAATAAAACAGAACGGTGGTGGATAGAAATACCTTTTATGCAAGGGCTCAATAATAAATTAAAAAGGCACACGTTATTACCTTGCACATATCAGGATTATTTGAACGCTTGCGATCAGGAAATTCCAGAGAGATGGTATAAGGCAAGAAGAAAAAATGAGATATAATCAATTGAAATAACAAGGGTTGAGCGCTTTTTTTTTATCTTAAAAATTGTTTATTAAGAATTTTATAGATAGGTTTACGCCCTCAAACCTTGAATTTAACCTAATTACCTATGAAGAAGTTTGTTGCATTTATTGCGATAATAAGCTTGTTGATTAGTTGTGGTCGCAATGACCGTGGCGAGCTTGTAGGAGTAAAAGGAAAGAAATGGAACCCAGAAAAGCCTTACGGTATGACTCTGGTTTCTGGTGGCTCCTTTATTATGGGTAAAAGCGATGATGACATCGCTGCTGTCAAAGACGCCCCAACAAAAACGGTAACTGTCCGCTCTTTCTACATGGACGAAACCGAAATCACCAACTCAGAGTACAGACAATTTGTTGAATGGGTAAAAGACTCGGTTATCCGAGCCCGATTGGCAATATTTGCAGATGAAATGGGGGAAACACCTGGTACTGGTGGTATAGGTGAATATGCATTTGTTGATAATGATCCCGAAGAAATGAGTCCTTATGACAAGTATATGTATGATAATTATACAAGCTTTAGTGACGATTATTCTGCACGTAAATTAAATTGGGACATAGATTTAGAGGAAGATCCACAGGATTATCCAGATGAATTTTACGTGGAGATTATGGATACTATGTATATTCCTTTAGAAGAGGCGTATAATGGACAACGTACCATAGATGTAAATAAATTAATATATAAATATACTTATCTTGATATTGAGGAGGCCGCCAAGAAGAAAAATGGGCAGCGTAAAGACTTTATCAAGACAGAACAAGTTAAGATATATCCAGATACAACTGTTTGGATAAAAGATTTCGCTTATTCTTATAATGAGCCTATGCACAATGATTATTTCTGGCATACAGCTTATGATGACTATCCCGTTGTTGGGGTAAGCTGGGAACAGGCTAAGGCTTTCTGCCAATGGAGAACAGATAATAAAAACTCTTATAAAATGGAACGTGGCCAGCAATTGGTTAACCGTTTTAGACTGCCAAGTGAGGCAGAATGGGAGTATGCGGCGCGTGGAGGATTAGAAGGTGCAGATTACCCTTGGGGTGGGCCTTATGCTAAAAATGACCGAGGTTGTTTTATGGCAAACTTTAAACCACAACGTGGAGATTATGCAGCAGATCAAGCTTTGTACACAGTAGAAGCAGACTCTTACGAGCCTAATGATTACGATCTTTATAATATGTCAGGGAATGTGTCAGAATGGGTAGCCTCATCCTACGACCCTAACTCTTATGAATATGTATCTACTATGAATCCCAATGTTAATGATACTCAAAATCAGCGCAAAGTTGTGCGTGGAGGTTCCTGGAAGGATGTAGCCTACTTCTTGCAGGTAAGTACTCGTGATTATGAGTATGCAGATTCCGCAAGGAGTTACATTGGTTTTAGAACCGTTCAGGATTACCTGGGTGTAGATCAAGATGTAAATACCCGTAGAAACAGGTAAAACATCTTTTAAATTGAATAAATATTTTCCCAAATACTTATTACTTAACCTAATTTAAACTTAACTTAATTTTTACCATGGCACAAAAAGGAAAAATTTCAACAACAAACTTCGTCTACGGGATGGGGGCAGCGATTGTGATCGTTGGGGCACTATTTAAAATTCAGCATTGGCCCTACGGTTCCGCTATTTTAACGCTCGGGATGGTTGTTGAGGCGGGAGTATTTGCATTCTCCGCTTTTGAAAAACAACAGAGTGATCTAGATTGGTCACTTGTTTATCCAGAATTGGCTGGAGAAGCACCGGCACTAAGAAAAAATCAGGTAGAATTGGTAGAAGAGCCAGAAGGTCTTCTTTCTCAAAAACTTGATGCAATGCTTCAAGAAGCTCAGATTGATGCTGAATTAATGAATCGATTGAGTGATGGAATACGCAATTTTGAAGGAGCGGCAAAAGGAATGATACCTAGTGCTGAAGCTGTAAACTCAACAAAAAAATACAGTGAAGAGATGTCTTTGGCAGCTGCGCAAATGGAATCTTTAAACAGTTTGTACAAAGTACAAGTAGAGACAGCAGGTCGTCAAGCTGAAATTAATAATGAAGTAGTTGACAATACAAGTAGACTAAAGGAGCAAATGGAAAGTTTAGCAACTAATCTTTCTTCGCTTAATGGTGTTTATGGAGGTATGTTGTCTGCAATGAACAAACGATAGTTAGTTTTTCAAAAATAAAATTATAAAGAAAGACTACTTATGGCAGGAGGAAAATTATCCGCAAGACAGAAAATGATCAATCTCATGTATCTGGTATTTATTGCTATGATAGCAATGAATGTAGATAAAGAGATATTGAATGCATTTAAAATATTTGACACAAAATTTACTTCTTCAAATTCGCGATTATCAGAAGATAACATGGCGGCAATGACAGGGTTAGAGGCGAAAGCTGTTGAACAACCCGATAAATATGAGCCTCTTTTGGATAAGGCTCAGGAAGTAAAGCGCATTTCTGATGAGTTTTATACTTATCTAGGAAATATGAAAGACACCCTTACTGCAGGTATAGATACCAGCAGCTATGCAAACTTGGACAAAACTGCGGTTTTAGATGAGCTTTGGTTTACGGGGGATCGTTACACAAAGGAAGGTGAGGCCTTTTTGGCCACATTAGATAGTTATAAGCAACGTATAGCTGATGCTCTTGGTTCAGAATTTAGTGAATTGAATAGGCAAGTACAGCAGACATTCAATACAGATCCTCAGACCAATAAAGATGGTAAGGAGATAGCGTGGTTGCGTTACAGTTTTGAAGGTTATCCATTGGCAGCTTCTATCACGCGTTTTACACAAATGCAAAATGATGTAAAGGCGACAGAATCTGAAGTGTACTCGTCTTTATTACAAGGACAGTTAAGTGCTGATGTTTCTTTGAGTAATTATGAAGCAATTGTAATTCCTGAAAAAACAGCATTTTTCTCTGGAGAGAATTTTAAAGGGAAAGTTGTTCTAGGACGTTTTGATAACTCTTTAAATTTTGATAAAGTAGTTATTAACGGCAGAGAAGTTAATAATCTTCAGGCGGGTCAGGTTGTTCTTGATTTTCCAGCTGGCAATGTTGGCGAGAAGAACATTAATGGAGAACTTGTTTACACAGAGGATGGAGAGCAAAAGAGCATTCCAATCCGTAGTTCATATGCTGTTATAAACAAGCCTAATAATGCTACCATATCTGCAGACAAAATGAATGTGGTTTATCGTGGGGTTGCTAACCCAATGACTATTAGTTTTGCAGGTGTAGCAGATAATAATGTTGCTGCTAATGCTCCTGGTTTAAGCAAGGCAAGTGGGAGTAGCTATGTGATGAACCCGGGCAATGGCCGTGAAGTGACAATTAATGTTTCAGGAACTTTAGCCGATGGGTCTAAAGTGAGTGACTCTAAGCAGTTTCGTATTAAAGATATACCAAGACCTACAGGTACGGTACGTGGCGAATCAGATATAATAAAGATGCAACGTAATGCGTTAGAGATATCAACTGTTGGAGCTAGTTTACCTGATTTTGATTTTGATTTAAAATTAAATGTAACAGGATTTAAGTTTAATGTACCAGGTCAACCTACAGTTCAGGTTAATGGTAGTAGACTTGATGCGGGCGCCAAGCGTGTTTTACAACGTGCTCAGCGTGGACAGACTGTTCAAATATTTGATATTAATGCCCAGATACAGGGTAATAGTAGTTATAAACTGAAAAAGGTATCACCTGTTTTAATAGAACTTACTAATTAAAAAATGACACTATGAGTTTGAAGCAGTCATTTATCGCAATAGGAATTATTTTAGTTGGATTGACTTCTTATGGTCAAAACAATATTCTTAATGCCGTTGAACCAGACGACATGTTTGCCAAGACAGATGAACAAATTCTGCTTGACAATGATGAGCCTTTAGAATACGGTTATGTAGATAGCCGGGATGTATTATGGGGCAGAAACGTTTGGGAAATTGTCGATCTTGATGAGCGGGTAAATTTCCCTTTGTATTACCCAACTGATTCAAATAACATAGGCTCTGACCGAAGATCTCTTTACGATGTCTTAGTGAAGAATATTAAAAAAGGTAAGATTAAAATTTATTCTGATTCTTATTTTAATGATGAAATTGTCCTTAATGATATTGCAGCTGCAATGTCTAAAGTTGATACTACAGATTTAGGATATGAGCAGTATAATGCAGGTGAGCAGATAGACCAACAATATATTGACAGACGGGATATTACTGCTGCAGACATTGAGCAATATTGGATAAGAGGTTATTGGTATTTTGATAAACGCCAGGGCGAATTAAAATATCGTTTAATTGGTCTTGCTCCAGTAGCTCCAGATGTTAATTTTATTGACGATGATGAGCCGGTATTGGTTCCTTTGTTTTGGGTATGGTTTCCTGGTGCAAGAGATATTTTGCATAAGGCACAAGTATTCAACCCACAGAACTCTGCACAACCATTGTCTTTTGATCACTTGCTGAATTCTAGGCGATTTAATGGTATAATTTATCGTGTAGATAATATACAGGGTGATCGTGAGGTCAACGAGTATATAGCAGATAATGCAATGATGCAATTGCTGGAATCACAAAGAATAAAAGAACAGATACGTAATTTTGAAAGTGATATGTGGAATTACTAATAGTTCGCATCTTCAAAATTTACAATAAATCAAAAACGCCTTTCTTTATGAGAGGCGTTTTTTTATACCTTATTTTTACGAAGTGAAAGAAGTAGATTATATAGTTGTGGGTTTAGGTCTTGCCGGGATGGCTTTTTGTGAGCAGTTGGAGAATCACAATAAAAGTTATGTTGTTTTTGATTATAGTGATGGAGATACGGCAAGCAGAGTAGCTGGCGGTCTTTATAATCCTGTTATTTTAAAACGCTATACTTTGCCTTGGATGGCTGCTGAACAATTAGATTTGGCCAGTACTTATTTTAAAAATCTTGAAATTAAGTTAGGTGTAAAAATTATTTATGATCTGCCTGTTCTAAAAGTTCTTTCTTCTGTTGAAGACCAGAACAATTGGTTTGAAGCCTCGGATAAAAAGGGTGTTTCCCGTTTTGTGAATTCAGATTTATATAGAAAGGAATATCAATATATAAACGCACCTTTTCATTATGGAGAAGTAAAAGAAACAGGACGAATAGATATAAGTATATTGCTTAATACATACTGTGATTATTTAGAAAAGACCAGAAAATATGTAAATAAGATATTTGATTATGAAGCTCTTGAATTAAAGGATGAGTCAGTTAAATATGATGATATTATTGCAAAGCGTATTGTTTTTTCAGAAGGTTTTGGTATTAAACAAAATCCTTTTTTTAGTGCCCTTCCTCTAGTGGGAAATAAAGGGGAATATATAACCATTAAGGCTCCCAATCTTAAATCCAATGCTGCTATAAAAAGTTCATTTTTCATTATCCCTTTAGAGAATGACCTTTACAAAGTAGGAGCGACTTTCAATTGGAAAGATAAAGATACTGTGCCTTCTCAAGAGGCACGTGAAGAGCTGGTCCAAAAGCTTAAAAAATTAATTAGTTGTGAGTTTGAAATTGTTAATCATGAAGCAGGAGTAAGACCGACCACAGGGGATAGAAGACCATTATTAGGTATTCATCCTAAATTGCCACAATTAGCTTTATTAAATGGGTTGGGGACACGTGGTATTATGATGTCTCCATTTCTGGCTAAAATGCTTTATAATCATTTAGAGGAAGGTAAAGCCTTAATGTCTGAAGTGGATATTAATCGATTCCCAAAGAAGCTTAATTAAAATTTTTAGCTTTCTCCTTATCATAACTCATAAATAGATTGATCCAAATATTGCGGGAAATCCTTAGGATAACAGGAAAAAGAATAAGTAATGTTCCCACAATAGCCAAAAAGGAAACCATAAGGCCAGCACCTAAAAAGTAGTGCGCTATAATAAAAGCGGCTACGGCGCAAGCTATCCCAACACCATAACTTACATACATTGCTCCATAGAAAAATGAAGGTTCAATTTTAAATTTCGTGTTGCAGTGGCTGCATCTTTCGTGCATTTCTTGCATCGTTCTAAGGTTGTATGGATTGGGATTAACATACATTTTACCTATATGGCAAACAGGACATTTACCTGTGAAAATACTGTATAATTTACTTCCTTTTAAGAGTTGAGCCATAACGTTGAATTACTGAACAAATTTAGGCATCTTTGCAGAAAATTTGATTCGTCTATCCAAGTTATTTAAAATGGGTTGAGACGGGTCTACTAATAATTAAAGTTATACATGCTTAATATTCATAACCTATCAGTTTCCTTTCAGGGAGAATACCTTTTTGACGAAGTTACTTTTCGTTTAGGTGATGGTGATCGAGTAGGACTCGTAGGTAAAAACGGTGCTGGAAAATCAACGATGCTACGTATCATTTCTGGAGAACAGGAATATGATACCGGGCAGATTGCTACAGATAAGGACATGAGAATGGGCTTTCTGAAGCAGGATATTGATTTTGTAGAAGGACGTACTGTGCTTGAAGAATCTTATCAGGCATTTGAAACCATAAAGAAACTTGAAGCCCAACTCGATGAAATAAATAAACAGCTGGCAGAGCGCACAGATTATGAAAGTGAAAGCTTTCATGATCTTATGGTAAGCCTTAATGATGTACAACATCAATACGAGATTCATGGCGGTTACAACTACAAAGGAGAAACCGAAAGGATCTTAATGGGACTAGGTTTTCAAAGGGAAGATTTTAACCGTCTTACAGATACTTTTTCTGGTGGATGGCGCATGCGTATAGAATTGGCAAAGTTGCTTTTACAGAATAATGATGTGCTGCTTCTCGATGAACCCACTAACCACTTGGACATTGAATCTATAATATGGTTAGAAGGATTTCTTACAAATTATACAGGTGCGGTGGTTATTGTTTCTCACGATAGAATGTTCTTGGATAATGTGACTAACAGAACAATTGAGATTTCTTTAGGCCGTATCTATGATTTTGCTAAACCTTATTCTAAATATTTAATACTGCGTGAAGAACTCCGCGAGCAGCAATTGGCAACTCAAAAAAATCAGCAAAAGGAAATCGAGCATACAGAAAAGCTTATAGAAAAGTTTAGGGCCAAAGCATCCAAGGCTTCTATGGCTCAATCTCTTATTAAGAAGCTTGACAGGATGGATGTCATCGAGGTTGATGAGGACGATAACAGCGTGATGACTCTTAATTTTCCGGTTTCTGTAGTGCCAGGTAAGGTGGTTGTTGAGGCAGAACATGTCTCTAAAAGTTATGGAGATAAAGAAGTTTTAAAGGATATAAGCCTATTAGTAGAAAGAGATAGTAAAACCGCTTTTGTAGGTCAGAACGGTCAGGGTAAAAGTACTTTGGCTAAAATAATTGTAGATGAAATTAAGTATTCTGGAAAGCTCAAATTGGGCCATAATGTTCAGATAGGTTATTTTGCTCAGAATCAAGCAGATCATTTAGATGGCAGTAAGACTGTTCTTGACACTATGATTGATGCAGCAAATGAAAAGAATAGAAGTAAAGTTCGTGATATTCTAGGTGCTTTCCTTTTTAGAGGAGAAGAGGCAGATAAGTATGTGCGGGTACTCTCTGGGGGTGAACGTAACCGTCTTGCACTGGCAAAATTAATGCTTCAGCCATTCAATGTTCTTGTAATGGATGAGCCCACAAACCATTTAGATATAAAATCAAAGAATGTTCTAAAAGACGCTTTAAAACGTTTTGAGGGCACCTTGATTCTTGTTTCTCACGATAGGGATTTTCTTCAAGGGCTTACTAATAAAGTTTATGAGTTTAAAGATCATAAAATCAAAGAGTATTTAGGAGATATCGACTTCTATCTTGAGCAACGTGAAATCTCAAATTTGCGCGAAGTTGAAAAAAGGGATATAAAAAAGGCCAAAACAGTTGAAAAGCCTGTAGTTAATAAAAATACTTATCAGGATCAAAAGAAATACAAGTCCCTCACGAACAGATTGAGCAAGGTAGAATCTCAGATTAGTAAATTGGAAAAAGAAATTAAGGCAATTGATGTAGAGCTGGGTATAGACTACGATAAGACCATTTCTCAACCAGATTTCTTTGACAAGTACCATGCTAAGAAAAAGAAGCTTGAGAATCTTATGGAAAATTGGGGTGAAATTTCTGAAGAATTGGATCAGTACGCTTAAATTTTCAGAAGAATCTTTTATGACTTCTTTAACGGGCGGGAGCGTACTGCGTTAATATTTTTGTGATTTGTCATTCTGGCCAGATCTAATTAATTAACATGCGGAAAATTATTCTTTCAATTCTTGCATTTGCTATTCTGGCGGGTGCGGTAATTCTAGCTATTTATCTTTTTAATAGTAAGACAGCACAACAACCACAAGTTGAAAAAGTAGTCAAGACCGTTTTTGTAGAAACAGTTAAAAATGGTGCTGTTCCCATAATTATTCCAGCTAACGGTAATCTTGTTGCAAAGAACAAGCTGGAGCTTTATGCAGAGGTTCAGGGTATCTTTAGAAACAGTGCTCATGACTTTAAGGCAGGGCAACAATATAACAGAGGTCAAACATTATTAAGTCTTGATTCTTCAGAGTATTATGCAGCGGTACAGGCTTCAAAAAGCGAGCTGTATAATTTAATTACTTCTATTATGCCAGATTTAAGGCTGGATTATCCTAAGGTATTTCCTAAATGGCAAGAGTATCTTTCAGGCTTTGATATAAATAAGAGCACTCCAGAACTTCCTGAAATTACTGCAGAAAATGAGCGTTATTTTATAACTGGTCGTGGTATTTATTCAGCTTTTTACAATGTGAAAAACTTAGAACAACGCTTAGGTAAATATCGCATCACCGCACCATTTACAGGAATACTCACCGAAGCTTTAGTAACTCGTGGTACATTAGTAAGATCTGGCCAAAAATTAGGAGAGTTTATAGATCCATCAGTTTTTGAGCTTGAAGTTGCGATTAGTAAGACTTACAGTGATCTGGTAGAGGTGGGCGAGAAGGTAGAGTTGAATGATCTTAATAATACTGACACTTATACAGGCGAAGTAGCAAGGATCAATGGACGGGTTGATCAAGGTACACAAACAATAAAAGTGTTTATTGAGGTCAAGGGAGAGAATCTTAAGGAGGGAATGTATCTGGAAGCGCAGTTAGAAGCTAAAGAAGAGACAGATGCCATTAAAATACCGCGTCGTTTGCTGGTAGATAATTCTCAAATCTATATTGTGCGCGATAGCATATTAGATTTAGTTGATGTTAATCCTATTTATTTTTCAGATAAGGATGTTGTCTTAAAAGGAATTCCTGATGGTACACAAATGCTTTCGAGAAGTGTTCCTGGTTCATATGCTGGAATGTTAGTAAAGGTTTATGAAGATGAAAATTCTTCAGGTGCTTCAACTTCATCAACCCAATCAGTAGATTAAGGTATGCGAAAGATTATAAGTTACTTTATCAAATATGAAGTTGCCGTAAATGTGGTGATTTTGGCTTTTGTAATATTTGGTATTGTGGGGATTTTTGGGATGCGTTCTTCATTTTTTCCATTAATTGAATCACAGATAATTAATATCAATGTTACTTATCCGGGGGCTGCTCCTCAAGAAATTGAGGAAGGAATAATATTAAAGATTGAGGACAATCTAAAGGGTTTAGTGGGGATAGACCGTGTAACATCTACTTCCCGAGAAAATGGCGGGAGTGTTACCGTGGAGATAGATCAGGATGAGGATATAGATGTAATGCTCAGTGAAGTTAAGAACGCTGTAGATAGAGTGCCCAGTTTTCCCTCTGGAATGGAACCTCTTGTGGTTGCCAAACAAGAAGCGATAAGGCAGACTATTAGTTTTGCCGTGAGTGGCGAGAACATCGACTTAGCGACCTTAAAGCAGATTGCCAGAGATATTGAATATGATCTTAGAGCAATGGAGGGAATTTCTCAAATTGAAATAACCGGTTATCCAGAAGAGGAAATTGAAATAGCGGTGCGGGAAAATGATCTTCTTGCTTATGGACTCACGTTTACAGAAGTGGCACAATCTGTATCTCAGGCAAATATTTTAACAACTGGTGGAAATATCAAAACGGAGGCCGAAGATTATTTAATACGCGCCAATAACAGATCTTATTATGGAAACGAACTTAATAATCTGGTGGTACGTGCTAATCCAGACGGTTCTATTGTACGATTAAGTGATGTGGCGGTTATTAGAGACCGATTTTCAGAAACCCCTAATGCATCTTATTTTAATGGTAATCTGGCCGTAAATGTTGAAATAAGTAATACCAATAATGAAGATTTATTGCCCACAGCAGAAAAAGTAAATGAGTATATAGATGAATTTAATCAGAAATATACAGCAGTACATATTGATGTGGTTTCAGATTCTTCTATTCGGCTTGACCAGCGCACACAGCTTCTAGTAGAAAATGGTGCAATGGGTATTTTATTGGTACTTCTTTTTCTGTCTTTTTTCTTAAATACCAGATTGGCATTTTGGGTAGCGGTGGGTATTCCTGTTGCATTTTTAGGGATGTTTATTTTTGCTGGAAGTCTGGGAGTAACAATAAATGTACTTTCTCTTTTTGGAATGATTATCGTCATCGGTATTCTTGTTGATGATGGTATTGTTATTTCAGAAAATATTTATCAGCATTATGAGCAGGGTAAAACACCCATTCGTGCAGCAATAGATGGCACAATGGAGGTTATTCCTCCTATTGTTTCGGCAATCATTACAACGGTATTGGCATTTTCTACATTCTTGTTTCTAGACAGTAGAATAGGGGAGTTTTTTGGAGAGGTTTCTACAGTGGTAATATTGACCCTTGCAGTTTCATTAATTGAGGCTCTTGTTATTTTGCCTGCTCACATTGCGCATTCAAAGGCTCTTGTAAAGGAAACTGAAGAAGAAAAAGCAAATAAAAAGGGTATAGATAAATTCTTCTACAAACTTCGCTATTTTAATGAGAAGGGGGATCAACTTATGCGTTATCTGCGCGATAACATTTATAGCCCAGGATTGCGATTCACATTAAAAAATAGATTTCTTGCGTTTGCTATTATAACAGCATTATTAATTATCACAATTGGCTCCATAGGAGGCGGGATTGTGCGTGTGACACTTTTTCCCAGTATTGCAAGTGATGAGGTATCAATAGATTTATTAATGCCAGAAGGAACTAACCCAAAAATAACAGATAGTATAATTACTATGGTTGAGGAAGCGGCTTGGCGGGTAAATGAGGATTATACTGCACATCAAACCGGAAATCAACAAGTGGTTGAAAATATAATAAAAAGGGTAGGCCCCGGAAATAATAAAGCATCATTGCGTGTAAATCTTTTACCTGGAGAATCACGGGATTTTGCTTCGCCAGATATTACCAACTCTATACGTGATGAGGTGGGAGAAGTGTTTGGAGTAGAAAGGTTAACATTTGGTTCTGGAGGAAATTTTGGTGGTAGTCCTGTTTCGGTATCACTTTTAGGAAATAACACAGAAGAATTAGAAGCAGCAAAAGAAGAATTAAAGGCTATACTTCAGGAAAACCCATTGTTGCGCGATGTGACGGATACCGATCCCGAAGGAATAAAAGAAATAAGAATAGAATTAAAAGAAAGTGCCTATGCGCTGGGGCTTAATTTAAGCAGTGTTATGAGTCAGGTGCGTGCAGGTTTCTTTGGGGCACAGGCTCAACGTTTTCAGCGGGGACAGGATGAGATACGCGTATGGGTACGCTATGATCGCGAAAACCGTAGCTCTTTAAATGATCTTGACGAAATGCGAATTATTGCCTCAAACGGTGAACGTGTTCCTTTTGGAGAGATAGCAAATTATGTGATCGAAAGAGGGGATGAGTCTATTAGCCATTTAGATGGACAACGGGAAATCCAGGTAAATGCAGATATGGAAGATCCTAACGGAAGCGCCACTGATATTTTACAAGATATTAAGACGAATGTAATGCCAGAAATTCTTTCAAAGTACCCTACGCTAGGCGTTTCTTATGAGGGGCAAAATAGGGAAGCTGAAAAACTTTCCCGTTCAGCAAACAAAGTAATCTGGGTTATTTTATTTCTTATTTATGCCACAATCGCCTTTACATTTAGAAGTTACAGTCAGCCATTAATGTTGCTTTTAATGATCCCATTTAGCATTATTGGGGTTGCCTGGGGCCATTTTATACATGGTTTCCCTATAAATGTACTTTCAGCACTCGGTATAATTGCTTTGATTGGAATTATGGTAAATGACGGCTTAGTGCTCATTGGGAAATTTAATGGATTTTTAAAAGAGGGGATGAAGTTTGAAGAAGCTTTATATGAAGCTGGCCGATCCAGATTTAGAGCGATTTTTCTAACATCAATTACAACTATAGCTGGACTTGCACCTTTACTTTTAGAAAAAAGTAGACAGGCTCAATTTTTAAAACCAATGGCAATCTCTATTTCTTATGGTATTGCCATTGCAACAGTACTAACCTTATTAATGTTACCCTTATTATTGTCTGCAACCAATTCGTTTAAGAAGCATTCAAAATGGTTGAGGACCGGTAATGAAGTTTCAAGAGAAGAAGTAGAACGTGCTATTAAAGAGAAAAAAGAAGACGACAAGGATGAGGCAGCATAATTCAATTAAATTTTCTTTATTAATAGCTTTAATAATTTGTGTGCAACCTGTTTTAAGTCAGCAGAAACAGCTTTCAAAGGGTGAAGCGATACAAATTACTTTAGAGAATAATTATGGTATTGAAGTAGCGGACAATAATCTGGAGATTGCAGGTAATAATGCAGATCTTCTCAATTCTGGATATTTACCATCTTTATTTGCACTCGCTGGAGCAGATTATCAACTTGAGGATACCCAGACAGAGCGTGATGATGGAAATTCTTTTGAAATTAATGGAGCAGATTCTGAAGCTTATAGGGCCTCATTAAATTTAGAATATACCCTTTTTGATGGCTTAGGGCGATATTATAATTTTAAGCGTTTAAAAGAGAGCTATAATCTTTCTCGCCTTGATGCGCGTGAGACTATTGAGAATACGATTATTCAACTGTTTTCTGTTTATTATGAGGTCGCACGTCTTACAGAAAATGTTGAAATTTTAGAAGAGACATTAGAGATATCTAAGGATAGGGTCACACGAGCGGGATATCAATTTGAATATGGTCAAAACACAAAGCTAGAGGTGCTAAATGCCGAGGTAGATGTGACCAATGATAGTATTAATCTGATGAATGCCCGTCAACAACTGCGTAATACTAAACGGGATTTAAATGTTGTTATGTCTCGTGAGCTGGATAATAATTTTGTCGTGGACACTTTAGTTGCTTTTATCCCAAAGCTAAAATTGCAGACGTATAGAGAAGAAGCAATGGCTAATAATGTAAGAATTCTTCAAAGTGAGTCCAATATTCTACTCAGTGAGTATGATATTAGAACAACAAAAGCAGATTTTTTACCCACTGTGGGTCTTACAGGCTCCTATGGGTGGAATAAAAGTGTAAGTCCTGCATCGGCATTTTTTACAGGAAGTACACAAGAAGTAAAAGGACTGTCTGCAGGTCTGAATTTAAGATGGAATCTTTTTGATGGAGGAGGAACGATTACAAGATATAAAAACGCCAAAGTTGTAAAAGAGAATCAACAATTGTTTAAGCAACAAATTGAACTGCAGGTAAAGCGGGATATTGCAAATGCATTAGGGGATTATGAAAATTTGCTGGAGGTTTATCAAATACAGGAGCAAAATGTAATTACCAATCAAAATAATTTTGACCGTTCTCGCGAACGGTTAAATTTAGGGCAAATTACGTCTATAGAATTTCGGCAGGCACAGATAAACCTTATTAATGCGCAAACAAATAAAAACCTGGCAAAATATGACGCAAAACTTGCAGAACTTCAGTTATTGCAATTAATAGGTCAACTACTTAATGTTGATTTCTAATGTTCGAACATTTTTTTCAATGTCCATACTGTTGGGAGGAAATTTCTATGCTCTTAGACCCTTCCGTTGCCACAACTTATATAGAAGACTGTGAGGTTTGCTGCAATCCTATTCAGATTACAGCTGCTTTTGATGGTGGCGAATTGTCTGCGTTTGAAGCGGTTAGTATTGATCAGTGATTAAAATAATACACATATTTTAGAAAGTTCATGTATATTGCACCCTCTTAAAGTAAGATGGCGCTTAAAAAATTTGAATTTGCAGACAAGGTTTTTGGATTTATCGCTTCAGAAAAAGTGGATAAAGAAATTGTTGCAAGCATACATAAAACCATTGATGAAGCTTTAACAAAACACGATCATATAAGTCTCTATTTTGAAGATACGACTGAAGCTTACATTACTCCCAGAGCTTTATTTAATGATTTTTTGTACCGTATAAATAGTGCAAATAGCTACACGCGTATTGCAATGGTTTCTGATAAAAAATCTGTTGAGCTATACACAAAATTTAAAGCATTATTTATTAAATCTGAAATGAAACATTTTCCCCTTAAAGCACGTATGGAAGCACTCAACTGGGTCTCTGCTATTTAGGTGCTTGGAAATGAACTAATTATTAGACTATAATTAGTTTAGTATGATTTATTCATAATAGATATTTAAAAGTTCAAAAACGCTTTCAAAGTATTATATTTAAAACGTTATTTATTAGAAATTATAAGTGTCATTTTTAAATGAGAAACTCTGAAGAGAATGGTTTTAAATTAGCCGATAATGTTATAGGTTTTATTGCGACTTGTGATGTTGATTCATCTTATATAGATAGTGTTTATGATCGAGTAAGGGAAGTGTTGGAAAAACATGAGAAAATTTCACTATATCTTGAATTTACCTCTGAAAGCAATATTAAGCCCGAAGGCATTCTTAGAGATCTCACCCATGAGATTAAACTTTTAAATCGTTTTAAAAAGGTTGCTTTGGTTTCAGACAAGCCGCTTATAAAAGCTTTGGGAAGGTTAAAGAAAAACTTTATAAATGCAGAGGTGCAGGCTTTTTCTACCTCTTGTAGAATGGATGCTTTATCTTGGGTTTCTAAATTTTAAGATTTATCTCCATCTCCCGTCATAGTTGAAATTAGACCAGATTTTACACTCAACCAAAGATAATTAAAAATAGATTTTGTTTTATCACGAGTGGCATTTCCCGAGCCTTCTCTAAATCTTTTATCCTCTTGATCATCACTGTCCTTAGAAACAAAAATGTTAGCTATGGTAGATACTAGCCAGTTTTTCTTTTTTTTCTTATTTAGAACAGCAATCTTAAATTCGTCATAATCCATTTTCATATTAATTTGGGCTGTATTGTTATTCCCCGAAATATCAAAATAAGATTTCTTCAATTCTCCCGACAGTTCTACTAACAGATTAGGTTCAGTAAAACTATTCATAGCATCAGCATTTAATTGTCCTACATCACTTTTAAAACGAAAGACATCCAATTTATTTTGAACATCAAAATTCCAATTCACATGAATTGGGCTTTGATTCATAAAAGTTGCATCTATATCAAGGGCAGTTAATTTTTCTCCTTCATTATAGGTATTTCCTACATTTTTTATAGAGGCGTTAAGATTATTAAATTCAATCTCGCCGGCTGGTTGATCTGATTTAACTTTTTCCGAATAATATATATTAGCATCATCTATGGTTATATTATTGATCATTAAATCAATAGGGAGTTCGCGCAACATTTTACTGTATAGCGGTTTAATCTTATGATCATCAGTAACCAGTTTGTCTCTATATATATTAAAATTGGGTTGTGAGATAATCATTTGATCTCCTTTAGCAAAGAATCGATCTTCCTGAAAGCCCCAATCTATTTCATTTAGTGTCATCTCAGGAATAGACAGGTTCATGTGATCTCTTTCTTTAGGAATAATCTGAGAAAGTCTAGATCTGCTGTATTTGGTTTGGATACTTGCATTTTTAATCTTCAAAGAGTTGTCTTTTAAGTCTAAATTCGAAATCTTTAAATTGTCATAGGGATTAAGGCGATAAAAAATAGAATCCGCTTCAATATTTATTGAGGCGAATTCAATAGGCAATTTTTCATTTACAATATTCTCATCTGTTCTGATCTCTTTTAAATCGAAGGTTAGATGTGGAATCTTAAGTAGTAACGAATCTTTTACATTATCAAAAATGGTAATTGAAGAAGGCCCAATTTTGAATGCGTCTATTTCAATGTTTTTATTCAGTTTTATTGGTTTTTCTTGCTCCTTACTGCTAGTATCAGTCTGTTTTGTTTGATAATAGGTTAAAGAGTTGTCAGTGATCTCAATTTTGTTAATGTGGATTTTTTTGTTCACCAAATAATCCCAATAACTCAAATCTTGAATTCTTAAGTTTTCGGATGTTAAATGAGTGGAAGGTAAGCTGTCATTTGGAGATTGAAGAACTACCGAAACATTGGATAAATGTGCTGTTCCAGACCAGGAATTAATTTCTAATGCGTCGTATTCAACTTTTACTGAACTTGGAATTTCTTCTTTTATAAAATCATTTATTTTATTTTTTAAGTAGTAATTTAAGCTAAAGACGCCTATTATTATGCAAACAGCAAGTATGCATAGGATTATGAATAATTTTTTCATGGAATTAAAGATACCTATAAGTCAAATGTTTAGTGTTATGGAAAATATAATATTTAATTAAGGGTTAAATTTTATCAAAAGAGGTTTGTGAGATTAAAAGAAGCGTTGTATATTTGCCGTCCAATAACGCGGGATAGAGCAGTAGGTAGCTCGTCGGGCTCATAACCCGAAGGTCACTGGT
>CAXBEL010000002.1:0-60084 GCA_963974735.1 uncultured Flavobacteriaceae bacterium
ATAAATTTTTGAATAAGATGAAGGATAAGCTCCTATCGCACTTGCAGATATAAACTGCCTCACATTATGATCAATATATTGAAGCGAACTATATAAAAGGTTTGCAGTGTTTATTCGGCTTTTAATAACCGTTTCTTTGTGTTCATCTGTCCAGCGTTTAGCAATGCTCGCACCTGCTAAATGTATAATGGCATCTACTTTTTCAAAGCACTTTGTATCTATTTCCTTATTGTTTGGATTCCATAGAAAGCCTTTATAATTCGGTTTATTCTTAATTTTTTCTTCACTTGTGGTGAGGTAGTTTACTTCTATATTTTGGGCAATACATTGGTCTGTTATTTGTTTACCTATAAGTCCTGTGGCACCAGTAATTAATACGCGCATAGCAAGTTTTTTACTAAGTTAACAACAATCACCCGCTATCAGTTTTATTTAAAATAGGTTTAACAAAGGATAGTATAAACTGGATTTGTATTTTATAATTTATTTACAAAAAAGTAATTTGCAGCGCATAATGACTAGCGTTACCTTTAACCGAATTGCATTCTAAATGAGCAGCAATAATTTAAACTGACCGTAAAAATGATTTCTAAACTATTGCTGAATTTTATTTAAATGAAAAATCTCTTATTAGCCCTAAGTTCAGGATTATTATTAGCTGCAGGCTGGCCTACATACGGTTTCCCCCTATTTTTATTTTTTGGTTTTGTTCCATTATTACTTGCTACCCATCAATTAAGAATATCGAATTTTAAACGACGAGGATGGAAAGTATTTGGACTGGCTTATATCACATTTTTCATTTTTAATATAATTACCACTTGGTGGCTATATTATTCTACAGGGTTTGGGATGTGGTTTGCTGTATTGGCAAATTCTTTATTAATGGCTATAGTCTGGCAACTTTTTTACGTAGTAAGTAAAAAACACAACACAAAGATCAGCCTCATTTTTTTAGCGAGTATCTGGATGCTATTTGAGCAGCTGCACCTGCATTGGGATTTTGCATGGCCCTGGCTCAATCTGGGTAATGGTTTTGCCACTTTTACACAATGGATACAATGGTATGAATATACGGGAACCTTTGGGGGAACGCTATGGATTTGGATTGGCAATTTTATAATTTTTTCAGCTATTCTAAATTTTTTTAAATTTAAAAGAAGCTGGTCCATCTATAAGGGTGCTATACAATTTATACTTTTGCTGGGTATTCCTATTGGCTTTTCCTATTACCTCCTGTCGAATTATATAGAAAAAGAAAACCCGGTTGAAGTTGTTCTTCTTCAGCCTAATATTGATCCTTATACAGAAAAATATAACACAACAAATGAGCGTATCGCAGATTTGATGTTTGCTGATGCAGATAAAGCTCTAACTCCAACCACAGAATTTCTTATTGCTCCTGAGACTGCATTGGCAGAAGGTTCTGGAGTTGATTTACGTACTATAGAATATTCACCAGAAAAAATCAAAGCCAAAAAATTTCTTCAAAATTACCCCAATCTCAATTACCTTACCGGTGTACAATTTTTTCGACTTTATAGAAAAGAGGAAAATATTATATCTACCAGTAATTACATAGGAGAAGACCGAATGGGAAATCCTATGTGGGCAGATTTTTTTAATTCTGCAATTATGCTGAATCAAGAGGCAAATACTCAGATTTACCATAAAAGTAAACTCGTTGTTGGAGTAGAGAATTTTCCCTATCAAAATCTACTAAAGCCCATTCTGGGTGATGTTATGTTAGATTTGGGTGGTACTGTTTCAATGAAAAGTGTTCAAAAGGAAAGAGGCATATTTACGGGTATGGATGGAACAAAAGTGGCTCCAATAATATGTTATGAATCAGTTTTTGGTGAATACGTAACAGGATATGTAAATAAAGGTGCAGATTTTCTCGCTATAATTACAAACGATGCATGGTGGCAAGATACACAAGGTCATAAGCAACATCTAAACTATGCACGCCTGCGAGCTATTGAAACGCGTCGTAGTATTGCCAGAAGTGCCAATACAGGAATATCTGCTATTATAAATCAAAAAGGTGAAATAGAAAAAAAATTAGAATATGGCAAAAGAGGAGCTGTCAGCGGTAAATTGAACAAAAACGACAAGGTCACTTTCTATGTTAAGCACGGGGACTATCTGCCCAGAATGGCCATATTCCCAGCCTTATTTATTTTCTTATTTGCCCTGGTACCTGTACGCCGCAATCAAGATTAATAGAAATTACTGACCGCGATAATACAATACCGTACTAATTGTTTTTAGGACGATATTTAAATCCAAAAAAATATTGCGGTGCTTGATGTAATACAAATCATACTGAAGCTTTTCTAGGGCATCATCTTGAGAGCTTCCATATCTTCCCATTACCTGTGCCCAGCCCGTTAGTCCAGGTTTTATTATGTGCCGTGTTTCATAAAAAGGAATCTCTTTAGAAAGTTCTGTCACAAAAACAGGACGTTCTGGTCGGGGGCCTATAAAACTCATTTCACCCTTTAGTACATTAAAACATTGTGGTAATTCGTCCAGACGGGAATGCCTTAAAAATTTTCCGAATTTAGTTACTCGCTTATCACCTATTACTGTCCATTGAGCACCATTATCCTCGGCATCAATAATCATGGTTCTAAACTTAACAATATTAAAAGGAATCCCATTTCTACCCACTCTCTGTTGAAAATAGAGCAAAGGACCTCGATTTGCTATAATATTTCCGAATAGAATAAATGGTAAAAGGAGTATGCTAAAAAAAATTGCAGCTACAGCAAAAACAATATCAAAAAAACGGTGAAAGAATAGATAAAACCGATTTTTGCTACTTCTACTAAAGGGAAAATATTTGTAGAAATCCTTTTCAACGTGTTGAACAGGAACCCGCTTTGTTATCTCTTCATAAACTTGGGTGTATTCTCTAATAGGAAAGCCGCCTTCTAAAAGTGTGATGAGTTGAGTATATAAGGGATAGCTCACACCTGCAGTGGCACTGGCAACCACAATTTCAGATATACCATTGGTTTTAATAGCTTCAGTTAAATTTTCAACTTTAACGGCTTTCATCGTTTTATCAGTAGCTTCAATAGAAGCATTATCTGTATTTACATATCCCACCACCCTATAATTGGGATCGGCAAGATGCAGGTTTTTCACAATTCCATTTATATTGTAAGAATCACCCACCACAAAAACACGCTTATTAAAACGCGGGGCAGATATCAGACCGATATAGGCGTATCTCCAGACAATCAATCCCAAAACCATTGCAACAAAAAAGAAAACAATTTGAAGTCGGTTTTCTGGTAATACCGGTGTATAGTAAGGCGTTAATAAATAAAATAGAACAGTAACCGAAACGGTAAGGACTATATTTTTAAGAGTAGTTTGAAAACTAGCGGCTTTCTGAAGATCGTACAATTCGAAAATTGACGCGAAAAGACTAAAATATAAAGCAAGGATAATTGTCCATGTCCACCGTGCTTCAGTAATAATAAAGTAATCAAAACTAAAAGAATTGGAAACTACTATCAGAAACAAGAATATAAAAACTACATCAAATAAACGCAGCAAAATTTTTCGCTCTGATATTTCAAAATGAATATCGGGTAACCAAGACATGGGGCAATTCGTTTGGTGGGGCCAAAGATAACTTATTTACATTAAAAGATTTTCCCAATGAGCCTGAACTCTTTCCCAGTCAAATTCTTCAACTTTGCTTCTTGCATTTTTAGCTATTGCTTCAACACTATCAGAATTATTCAATAGGTAAATAATAGCTTCTGCCATTTCTGAAACAGAATTGTCCGCTACCAAAAGCGCATCAACTTTATCTTCTAACAAATAAGGTATTCCTCCAACACTGGTTGAAATAACCGGAAGCCCCAAAGCCATTGCTTCAATTACACTTATTGGTGTATTATCATATGACTTACAACTTTCTAAACTTCCATCTTTATTGGGGCCCACCATACATAATTCGCTCTCGGGATAATCCTTTAATAAAATCTCAAGAGTTTTAATTGCCATCATAGGATTGTAAATTGAGGCAAAAGCACGTACCCACAATAGTTTTGGTTTTATATCTGACCTAAATTTAAATGGATAGTTTCCTATCTGAATGGTATTGGGAATATATTCTAAATTATGAAATTGGTGGTTTTCAAATATCTTCATCAAATAGGAAGACGGCGCCACATTACAAAAGGAATTATTAAATAATTTTTGAGAACTATATGGAGATTTTTTCAATCTATCTGGCAGATTTCCTCCTCTTAAAATTGGTATATAAGGAATATTAAATACTTGCGATAACCTCCCAATAAAAACAGCATACCAAAAGTTAACGGTGCTATAAGTATCTATAAGTACATAATCAACTTTGTTGCCGTATCTAATAACCGAAAAAGCCATATGCATTAGCCTAAAATATTTATTTTTTAGGCTTGAAGAATAATAAACAGTGTATCCGCTTTTTTCAAAAAGACTACCTAAAGTTTCAATACTGCTGACTGTAGCTCCTTTTGCTGCTAATTTGTTTCCTATGTACAGTATTTTTGGTCTTCTTTTCATCAACAACATTTAAAAGGGCAAGTGCATACATAAATGCAGGTGCGGCTATACGCATGGAAGAGTGATTGATTGTTAAAAACCAAAACCCCAAGAACGCATAAAAAAGATAGTTATTTTTATTATTCATTCTGTAAACCAAAGGTACTATTATTAACAGGGCTATGGCAAACAGACCGAAGAGGCCGTGTTCTGACAATAAACGGCTCATCTCATTGTGGGAGGCTGCAAGTATGCCATATTTCTCTTCACGATACTCACGGCTTTTACCTACTCCTATTCCCATTATAGGATTCTGCATAAAAAAAGTCAGTTCAGAACTCACTAATTCTTGTCGTCCCGTAGAGAGATCTTCCTTTATTCTACCAGCTGCATCTTTATTGGCATATCGAAGATCTATAAGCCCCATGGTTCGCACCGAAGAAATAAACCAAGTAACCAAAAGCGCAGCTATAATAATCACTAAATAAGCCGTAATATTTGCCTTTTTGTAACGGGGCACTCCTCTAAAATAAAAAATTAGGAAGGCAATACTAATTATTATAGCTGTAAAAACACCTCCTCTGGAAAAGGTTATTATTGCTCGATAACTAAGGAACATCAGTAAGAGGATATTTACAATAAAAACCAATCTATTCCGGCTATTTGTAAAAAGTTGAACGAACAGGACAAACATTCCTATCCCCAAAACTGTTGCAACTTGATTGGGACCAAACCCACCCGACAACGCAAAATTTGAAGAAGTCCCAGTAAGTACTTCCCTTGTATTTGGTGTATAGAAAAATAGATAAATGGTCATCGCTACAATAGGAAATAACATTGCCCACATCAACAACTGAAGTTGTTTTCTTGTAATACGTCTGTGATGGCAATAAAGTGCTGCTATTCCCAAACAAAAAGGTCCGCTAAGGTTAAATACAATAGCCTTTCGAATATCTGTATCAAAATCCAATGTAACCGCCGAATAGATAACGCCAGGAATCAAAATCAATAAATACAACCAGTATGGTGCAGATTTACGGGAAGTACCACTATAGAACAATCCTAAAAGTACAAAGCCAATCACGCAATATTTACCAGCTTCATAGGGGATCGAATTACTGGTCATTCTAAAAAAAACCTCTCCGCCCATCATATAGGCTGCCGCAACTATAGCCTGATTCTGACGATTACCACTTTTAAATATCCAGATACAGAAGGCTGCAATTGAACCCAAAAAGTAAAAAGTCCCTAGAGGCTGATATAAATAAATAGCAAAGCCTATTGCCATATGCAATATTATCAACTGTAAATAGTCTAGGCCTCTAACTTTTAAGCGCATTCTTATAAATTTTTACCGCTTGTTCTATAATAATTTGTTGATCAAATTTTTTAGAGATTCTCTGCTGAAAACATGATGCTTTTGCTTCTAGAAAATCCGAATCTGTAAAATAGCTAATAATTCCATTAGCTAGAGCTTGAGAATCTTGAGATGGAACTACTATTCCGCAATCGCTTATTACTTCCTTACACTGCCCAACATCTGTAGCAATAGGGGCTAATCCATATTTTCCATACTCCAGAAGAGCCATGGGTAAGCCTTCACTTATTGAACACAATACTCCTACATCACTACTTCTTATAAACTCTTCCGGATTATTTTGAATACCGTGAATAAAAATATCTTGCTCTAACTCATGCACTTGAATAAAGTTTAATATCTCTTGAGCATACTTATCCTGATAATTTGCGCCAACCAAGTGCAAGGTAAGATCAGAAACTTGACTTTTAGCTATATTAAGGGCTTTAAGCAATGTAAGATGATCTTTTGGAACCCGCCAATTTGCCAAATGAATAATCCGTTTGCCATTCGTTCCCGGTAAATCTGTCCCTAAAGATTGTGATGATTCTTCAGCAAGAATAAAATTGGGTAAATAAACAACTTCTTTACAACTTAAATTTTTCTCGCTCCAAACCCTCAACTCATTATTCACACATATTATAGCATCAAAGAGTTTCGAAAAAGCTTTAATAACTTCTAACTTAATCCTGCTGAAATCGGCAACATTTCCGTGATGTAAATGCCATATTATAGTTATTTTAGGAATACTAAACTTTATAAGAGCTGCCAAAAAATAACTGGTGCCATGAGCATGTACAACTTGAATCTGATTGTCCAGAATAAAATTTTTTAATTTACGGAAAGCGGAAATGTCAAAAGTGCTTTTGCGATTCAAAAAGAGGTAATTCTCCTTATTTTGTATTGAATCTTTTAAAGGTCCTTCTTTTCTGGATGCACATAAGAATGATTCATCAACAGAATCTGATAAAGCATTCGCATAATTAACAGCCATGCGTTCTGCACCACCAGCGGCTAAACTGTCTATAAGTTGAAGAACTTTCATCAAGAAATAAGTTTATTTATTTCCCGCTCAAAATACTCAAGAGAATATTTACGCGACCATATTTCTGCTTTATTTGATTTTGTGCGTAAAGCATTTTTATTGGCTAATTCTTTAACAAGATGAGCAATATCCTTTTTTTGTTTACACTTAATAAAAATACCTCTCGATCCTTCAGCCAGTATCCATGGCGCACATGAAATTCTGGTAACTATGGGAATAACACCCCACCACATGGCTTCTGTAACTACTTTGGGCCACCCTTCAGATTTAGACGGCAATATTAAAAAATGACTTTTCCTATAGGCTTCTTCTACCTCTTCTGGTTTTTGATTCCCATATAAATAAACAGTTTTGCCCAGATTATTTTCTTGAATGTAAGTTTTTACATCATTCATTAAAATTCCATCTCCATACATATGCAATTCTGAAGGTATACCTGCATTTATAATACCTTCAATCAATTTAACCGCGTATAAAGGTCTTTTCCCTTTCGATAAATTCCCTACAAATAGAAAACGAAAAGGAAGGTCATACTTGCGCATAGGCACAGCTTTCTTCTTTGCCTCTCCATAGGAGGCTGTGAAAAAAGATTTTACATTAACCGTTTGATCAGGCCAATCCCCGTAGACCAAAACCTGCATATTTTTAGTCAGTTTTGTATTGCTCAAAATGAATTTTTGCAATTTATAGCTTAGTGGTTGTCTTGCATTAGGATCCCAGTTACCAGCATATTTAGCAGTCTTGATTTTATTAGGGAAAAATAATTGTACTATGCATCCCAACAACCCGATATTACCGGGACACCTTAGATGAATATGGTCTGCCCTCTTCATTGCTTTAAAAATTTTATAAAGAATTTTAGGGGTCAGAAAAACTGCTCTGAGTATTTCTTTAATAGAAATAAGGGAAATAGCAGGAATCTCAGTAAAATGAACATCCCGAGAATATTGTTGATGAATAGTACCAGGATTTTTAGGTGAGAGAGGAGACAAAACCTCTACCTCATCTACATTGGTAATCCATAAATTTATTTCTTTCACATAAGGACCATATGCAAAGAGTTTATTTTCTTTTATAAAATGTGGTGTATGGCCTACAATTAAAAATTTCATTGAATTCGGGGCGGGTTTAACAGCAAACTCCACCAGCCAACGATGCGCCCGCAGGCTTCGGTAAAAGCTTCCTTTTTACTGGTGGAAGTTACACTATTGCTCAACCGTATCAAAGTGAGTAATAAAGAGGTAACATTCCATTTCACTCTTGCCTTTAAAGAAGGATTAGGAAATTTAACCCTCCAAACATACCATCCGTTTCGCACAACCATTTTCCCATATTTGTATTGATTAGGTCTTCCCGAAGTTTCATGATGATGTTCGAGTTGTGCAGCAGTGTTCACATAAAGCTTTCCTCTTTTACTGAGTCGTAAAGTAAAATCTGCATCCTCATAAAGGCCATAACCTTCAAAATATTCAGAAAATTTAGTTATTTCTAAAATTGTCTTTTTAAAGGAAGATACACCACCCATCAATTGTTCTACGGGATAGATTTTACCAGAAGGCGGTAAAAAACTAACCGATCTACCGTGACCAAAATCAGGAAAATATGCAGGTGGCTTATCAGCATCCAATCTCATTTTTTTACGTAAAACAAAACGACTTCCATCTTTACGGCAATAACCATCATAACAAAAATGATTTATTGAAACCTGCTTTTGATTATCAGCCATTTCCCATTTTACCCCTCCAATTATATAACCCCCAACTCCCAAAGCATTAGGAAATTTTATATACGTCGCAAGAAGGTTTTCAAAATAAAAAGGTCTGAGTATGGTATCATCATCTAGAAAACAAACTATTTCACTGGCTTTATTTACTTTTTGAATCCCAAAATTGCGCTGTTTTGTGAGTCCTCTACTATTATCATCAACTTGATAATATTCGAGATTCCTAAAAGGATTTATCTGTAAAATCTCTTGGGTTTTGTTGTCTAAAGAGCCATCAATAACCAGTATTTGATTAGGATATAGCTTCTGTTTTTTTACAGAATTTAATAACCTTATTATAGGTTCTGGACGCTGATAAGTACAAATGATTAAAGTGAAATTCATTAATTATGACGGACACCGATTTTTAAAAGATTACGCGCATAAAACTGTGATAATTTAAATTGCTTTAATCTTTTGGGTAATTGAATGATTTTTTGAAAAAAGCTACTTTCTTTATTTTTAAATAAATAAAGAAAAAAATATTTCCACTTATATTCCTGTACTTCCTCTTTAGTATGAAATTTCATTATCTGGTACATAACCGTAGGACTTGGTTTTGGCACAAGCTCCTTTACTGGATGATCAAGCTCCCAAGGTTGTTTTTTTCGTTTCTTTCCTACTTTACTAGCTTGTTGCCCCCATAATCTATATCCTCCGGCAGGTGGCTTTAGATGCAAATTTATTGAAAACGGATTGTGAATTACAATAGCTCCTTTACGTGTGAGTGTAATCCCAAAATCCCCATCTTCACCATATCCTCCATCATAATTTATATCATTACCGCCTACTTTCTTCACCCATTCTGAAGAAACACAAGAATTTGCATTGCTAAAACTTTGAGCTGCTCCAACTTTAAAATTTAAGGGGTCACAATTGTTTACATATTTTGCTAAATCATTCAGGTCGTCTGTCGGATTTTCAGCGCGAATATCCAGTCCGTTGCACGCATCGGCTTTGTAAGTCTGTAGAACTCTTATATGATTTTCCACAAAATTAGGCGGAACCCGTATATCATCATCGCCAAAAATGATATAATCCCCTTCGCATTCTTGAATGGCCTCATTGCGTGCCCGGCAGCTTCCTTTAGAATTCTGCCAAATAACTTTCAGATTATACTTTGTTACCGTCTTGAAATATAAAGTTATTGTCTTCAACTATTATAAATCCTGCATCTTCTAAGCTGTCAAAATACAATGCTTCATCTCGTTCATCCTTTGGAGTAGCATCCACTACAACTACTTGGTGTAAACAATGGGTTTGAGAATTATAATCCTCCAGAAGTTTAACTGTAAAATCCTGCCTACCCATTGTAGGTATTATTGCACATACCTTAGGATTACCTTTTATGGGTTTCAATACCCGCGGCGGAATAATTTTTTTTAGCGGCTTTACATAAAGACTAGTTTTGGCTTTAGAAAACGCTTTATATTCAGTTAAAATTTGAGTAATCCCTTTTCTTAACATCATGTAATAACTATGATGTTTTTTAAAATGTTTTAAATAAAACCTATACCTATCTGTAGGACAAATACTAATATCATTTTTCTCTTTATCATACAAGCTTTTTACATAAAGAGGGATTCCTCCCAGATTACGAAGTAACTGATAACCCAAATCCAATCCTTTAATGATATCACCGTCATAAGAATCATCCAATCCATTAACGTGATCCCAAACTGATTCTCTAATTACAAAAGCGTTGGGATTTACTCGCCATGAAATAGATGGGTTTATGGCTTCAAAATCATTTAAGTACCACCAAAATGTGGCGGTTTGATAAATTATATCGTGAAAAGCATTCTTAAATCCTTGATCTAAAGAACTATGCCACAAGTCCCCAGGACCCATTGCTAAATCATTAAGCATTGTTAGGTCTGGATTCCCAAAATAAATTAAAACCTCCCCTTTATTGGTGGTGAATTTCTTCATCAATGATTGAACTAAATAATATTTTGATAAAAGGCAATGTTCCTTTTTGCTATAACATCCGTTGAAAAATCATCTATAATAGTTTGACGTGCATTTTTACCCATATTTATTCTCAAAGTTGGATCTTCAATAAATTGGATAATTCTGGATGCAAATTTATCGTGATCTTTTGGATCTACCGTAAAACCAGTTTTCTCATTAATCATAATTTCCTTTGCCCAGCCAATATCTGAAGTAACCAAGGCTTTCTCCATTGCCATAGCTTCTAACCATGTCATAGGGAAAGCCTCTGCAAAACTAGGAAACACGATTACTGTAGCCTTAGCAATCTCCTGCCTAATATCCTCATAATTTAATTTTCCTGAAAATTGAATCTGTGATAATGCAATTGGTCCAGCTATTTCTTCTATTAATTCTTGAGTTGATTGCTGAGTTAAATTGTCAATGACATTGCTTCCTGCAAAAACCAATTCTGCCTCAGGAATTTTTTCTAAAACTTTTTTAAAAATCTCTGCTAGCTCTAACACACCTTTTTTTCGGATTAAAGTACCAAAATAAAATATACGTGCTTCCTCTTCCCTGCTACCGTTAGGTTGAAATTCCTCACTATTTATACCATTATGTAAAACGGCTATTTCATTTTTTAGATCAAATAGCTTTTTGGTTTCCTTTGCTGTAAATGCACTTACTGAAATGATATGATCCGCAGCATTAAGTGCTGTTCTTTCAAACCAAAAATTCTTCTTTTTCTGCTTTCTTTCTTCAAGTTTACAAAAGTAGGCGTCAGAACCATGAAGTCTAATTACAAGTGGGCATTTCAACTTCATAAAAGCAGTAATACCAGTCCAATCTGGAGCCTCCAGAGCATCTATTTGGTTTAATTGAATATATTTATTGATATAACGCTGCAAAAACTTGCGGTATAAATACCATCCTCCTATCGTGAAATTTCTTTTTCTTATGCTGTGTATAGTAATTCCATCTTCTTCAAATATCCTATCTCTTTCCTGATTGAATACAAACAAGGTCACCGCAATATTTTCTAAAACTAAACCAGAGACAAGATTTTTAATACTCGTTCCAATCCCTGCTGAAGCTTTCAAATCTGGATGCGGATATTCTGGAGTAAGGAAAGCAAGATGCATTAGTCTAACAATTTAATATGATTATTGACCATTTCTTCCAAATTAAACTCACTTTCAATAAGCTCACGACTCTCATCATCAATTCCTTTTTTATCATTAATTATTTCACTCAAAATAGATTTTAACTGTTGAATATTTCGGGCTTGAAATAAAAAACCATTCTCACCATCTTTAATTATCTCTGGATTTCCTCCTACAGGAGTTGTAATTACAGGCACATTTGCTGCTAAACTCTCTAAAATAGAAAGACTAAAACACTCCATATGCGTAGGTTGAAGCATATAGTCATATTGGTATAGCAAATCGTTTATTTTAGAAGAACTTCCTTTAAACGAGATAACTTCATTCAAATTAAAGTCACGCATTTGCTGCATAAGCAATTCTTTCATAGGACCTTCGCCATATATCGCTATAGTCATTTTCTTTAATTCACTCTCCGGAAGTTTTCCTATAGCTTCTAATAAATCTTGTATGCCTTTAGAATATCTCAAATGAGAAACCACGACAAATCTTATTGGCTTTTCATCCCTATCCTTGACCGGACTCTTAAATTTAATAACAGACGTATCTATTCCGTTATAAATACACTTCGTTTTTTTCTGAACCTGTGGGCCTAAATCTTTTATAATATGATCAACAGTGTATTTAGAAACTCCTATAAATTGATCTATATATTTATGATAAGTCCATCCCTTGATACGATTTTTCAATTGCTTTTTTAATGGAAAACCATTTAAAGGCCTCGGATTATGATCTACAACAAAAGTTTTTTGGATGGAAGTATTTTCTTTCACTTTCTTATAGAACGAGCCGCATAGTGATGTAAAATGAGTGACAAGAATTGTAAACTTATTAGGGGTTTGTTTTATATGCCAGAGAAAATATAACTCTACATTCATTTTCCCTTCAGCTGAGTAAATATTTAACTCATTATAGAATTCAAAAGTCTGATAATCACTAAAAAACCAACTGATTTCAAATCCTCTTTCTTTTGCTGCACTATCATAAGCAACAAAAAAACGATCCATACCACCTATACGGTTAGGTGTTAAAATGTAATTACAAACTACAGCTATATGTTGGCTATTTTTACTCAATAATTTTCTTCAAAGCGCTTACACAATAATTAGTTGTTTTATCTAAGTCCTCACCTATTTCTTTTTGGATCAATAGCTTCCTGTTTTCTGAGTCTAGATCTGGATTCTCTAGATAAGTATTTAATGCCATAATCAATTCATCTTCATCCTTGGCTATTTTTACCGCGCCGCTTTTTATCACATTCACATAATGTTCATAATTTAAAAACCGCTGGTCATCATATCTCCCATTGTGTTTATTACCAAATACCGTATTGATCACAGGCTTATCAAAAAGCATAAAATCCAAGCTCATTGTTGAGCACATATTTACATTAATATCACAATATTGAAGAATAGCTTTTAGCTCCGCAATATCCTCTTTTTCAGGAATACGCTGTGACCAGGGCTCTGGATGAGCTCCACGAGTTTGAGTCCATTTAGGATGGTTCCAATGTATAAAAGGAAGCTTCTCCTTAGTTTCCTTAAATCTACTTTCATCTTCAGCTGGAGAAGTGCGAACCAATAACTGGCAGTCTCTTAAATGACCATTTTTAATTGCCTTTGCAATTGTTGCTATAACCAAAGGATCATTTGGACCAATTGATTTGTCTGCACAACTGTAGCAGATGGTTTTTAGATTTTCCTTCAGTCCAAACTTATCATCAAACCATTTTCTATTATAATTATAGGTACTTAAAGAATAAGGCTCAAATTGAGGAGTTCCTACAATTGAAACATTATTTTCTTCCGTTTGCGGATAGAACCGTAAAAGTTCCTCTTTCATCAATTTACTCCAAACTAGATAATGGTCAAAAGTAGCTGCCATACGCCCTTTTGACGCCAGATTATCCCAAGAAAATATAAATGCCGCTGTTGGAATATGCATCTTCCTTGCTAAATAAACCAAAGTCGCAATAAAGGGCGGACGCTGGTGCGTAAAGAAAAGTATATCCGGTTTGTTTTGCGCTAAAGTGTTCTGATAAAACTTGACTTTTTCATTTCTTTGAAAAGTAGATTCCTGCAAGCGCTCATATTTTAAAATAGCTTTCTCGTTATGAAAAATGCTGCTGATAAAATAAACAGCTTTTGTTAGCAATGCATTTGGCGAAAAACCTGATTTGTAATTCATTCTGAGATTATCTGCAATCCCAGGATTAGCTCTATGCTTTTTTAAATGTGCGACTTCCTTAAGTTTTCTAAAGAACCAATTTAATTTATTCTCTCTAAAAACCGGAAGTTCAATTATGGTTATGTCCTTTGTATTTAAACTAGAATAAGCGCTTTTTGGTAAGCCTGAAAAAATATAGATATGCTGAAACTGTTTGCTAGCTTCAACTATAAATGTGCTCAAAATAAAATTGCGATAGCCTACACCATCTGTTATGACCAGGCCTAAAGTTTTAATGCGGTTATTTTCTGACTTGGTTTTCAAATTATAAATCCTTGAATTGCTTCTGATGGTCTAAATCCCATAATGCTTTTGAGCGTAAAGTTTTTAAAAACTGATTCGCTGAGTTACCCGAAACAATAGGTTTTTTAGGAACTGAATTTATCATTTTAACTCTTGCAATACCGCCTAAAATATTTTCTGTATAATTCTCTACATTTATAATTTCAGTATTATCTATATCCCTATTCTCCTGCCTTCTACCAATATTTATTGTTGGAACACCTAAATAAGGTGCTTCGTGTATACCGGCACTACTGTTCCCCAATAAAAATTGGGCATTTTCTAAAAGGGTGATAAAATGTTCAAATCGTAAAGAAGGAAATATTCTAAATCTTTTATTCCCTCGCAATTTTTCATAAGCCTTTAATATTGCCGATGATCCCATATCATTATTGGGAAAAACAACTATATAATTATGATCATCATCAAGAACTGCTTGGACTAAATATTCTGCATAAAGCTCCATTTCATCAATTTCAGTGGTTACGGGATGAAAAACCAAAAGGGCATATTTATCAAAAGGGATTTCGTAATAGGCTTTAGACACTGATAATTTAGGGAGTGTTTTACTAAATAAAATGTCTAAATCTGGAGACCCAATAGTAAAAATAGATTCTTCAAGTTCTCCCAACTGTACTAACCGATTGGCAGCAATATCATTTGAGACAAAATGAATATGACTCAGCTTGCTCACAGCATGCCTAATCAATTCATCGACAGTTCCGGAAACCTCTCCTCCTTCAATGTGCCCTACTAGTATATTATTTAGTGAGCCAACTATTGCGCCGGCCAAAGCTTCTGATCTATCTCCATGTACAATTATCAGATCTGGTTTTTCTTGCTTTACAAATGCCGAAAAACCTTCAATGGTTCTAGCCAATGTAAGATCCATAGTCGTTTCAGAAGTATAATTAGAATAACGATGAATATTCTTAAAACCGCACTTTTCAATCTCAATTACTGTTAATCCATATTTTTCAAGCAAGTGCATGCCTGTAGCAAAAATATTGTAGTCGAAGTCATCGGCATCATGAATAACTTGAATTAAAGATTTCATTTTGCCAAAATCTGCCCGCGTTCCTGAAAGAAAAACAATACGTTTCTTCATAAATTTTACTTGCAGTGCAAGATAAATTTTTACGCGTGATTATAGCGATTGTACATCCTTATATTGAAGTTGATGATCTAACGGAATATCATGTTTGGCAATTTTACCCAACAGATTTTCATATTCTTCAGCAAGAATTTCTCCGGTTCCAGGTCGTTTCACCCATATATTATCTTTGGTTAGAACCTCACCCTTTTTAATAGGTTTAATACTGCAGACTGTAGCAAAGGCGAAATCTATAGTGACCTGCTCTTCTTTAGCTGGTTCTTTAGTACCTCCCCGCATTTGCCAGATTAATTTGCTGCCTTCAATTAAATCTTTACACTCCTGTTCGTCCATAGAACATCTAATATCTGGTCCACTTCTTTTTTTATGATCTGTAAAATGTCGTTCGAGAATAGAAGCTCCCAGAGCAACAGCACCCAAGCAAGCGTGATTTGTAATTGTGTGATCGGAAAGACCAAAAGGATAATCGCTAAACGCTTCATGCATAGAGGTCATAGCACCATAGCGTACTAAATGCGCCGGAGTAGGATATAAATTAGTTGTATGCAATATGGCTAGCGGTATTCTAGCATTCTTAAATATCTTGACAGCCTTTGCTATACTCGCCAAAGTATTCATCCCAGTACTTAATATCACTGGTTTGCCAAAAGAGGCTATGTGCTTCAATAACGGATAATTATTACATTCTCCAGATCCAATTTTATATGCTGAAACCTCCATTTTGTGCAATCGATCCGCAGCTGCTCTGGAAAAAGGGGTGGATATAAATATCATTCCTTTATTTTCCACATAATCTTTTAATTCTTTCTCATCTTCCTCATTAAGTGAGCAGCGCTCCATAATCTCATAAATGGACTCATTCGCATTTCCAGGAATTACTTTTTTTGCAGCGGCACTCATTTCATCTTCAACTATATGAGTTTGATGCTTAACCACCTCTGCTCCTGCCCTTGCTGCAGCATCAACCATTTCCTTAGCGACACTTAAGGACCCTTCATGATTTATCCCTATTTCTGCTATAACTAACGGAGGGAAATCAACGCCAATTTTACGACCTGCTATTTCTATAAATGGATTCACAATTCAGATTTCTTAGTAATGATTAGGTGTAATCTGTAAATTTAAGATTTCAAAAATCGATTTTAAGGTAGGCTTCGGCTTTTTTAAAATCAGCTAATGTATCAATATCAATTTCGGCATAAGGATGATCTATAATAAATGGAAAGTTATTATCACCTAATAATTTGCCGGCCATTATTATTTCAGTTTTTATAATGTATAAAAGACCATTTTCATAATATAATGGCTCAATATCCTGACTCCGCTGCCCCATCGTATAATTGTAAGGAACAAAAGTATTATCCTTTATTTTTCCTAATTTTTTATCACTTCGTGTAACTGTCATCAAACTATCATAATCACCTTCCTCAAACTGGGCTATCGCTTCTTTGAGGAGTTCTTTAGGTCGTAGAGGATTTGTAGGTTGAAGAAGAATTACCGCTTGATATTTTTCTTTTAGCTGGCCTAGGACATGCTGCAAAGCTGTAATGGTGGGTTCATGAGGACCGGCAATTTCATCTGGTCGTTTCACAATATTAATGCCTTCTTGAAGTGTATAATTTTCAACTTCATTATCGTTTGTCGTAACTACTAGGTTTTGAAATCCATTTTCTTTTGCATAATTAATACTGTGACCTATCAGAGGAATCCCACTTAACAACCGCATATTTTTACCGGGCAAACGCACTGACCCCGCACGAGCTGGAATGATTGGAAGGTACCTTAATTGTCGTTTAATTCTCATCTAAAAATTTTCTGCCCTTTATCTGTTAAAAGAAGTGAAACATAAGGATATTATCTATTTATAAAATAATAAAACTGAGCGACTAAAAACTATGTATAAATGAACTAATAGATGACAACTTCTGAAAATTTTTCTATTTTTTAAAGCCGAAGATTTTTAGTTTTTAAATCGCTTTAATATTCTCTTTTTATATTTTAAATACTCCTTTTCAATTTTTACATTATAGGGATAATTATCATAATAATCTTTTGCTCTGACAAACACTAATTCTTTTTTATCTGGTTGATATTTGCCTTTTGAGGCTATTAGACCTTTAATTTGAGTGTATAAAAAAGGAAAAAGTTGATATTCATCTAATACTAGTTTTCTCGCTTCAACAATAGCGTCCAATCTTTTTTGCCACAAGTTTGAAGTAACGATTTCCCTAAGATATAAATCAATATGCCGATCGTATGGATCTAAATTAATAAATGATTCTTTTGGGAAATAATTCTCTATTTTATTACAGCCATAATAAATGGGTAAATTATAACTTAAAAAGGCATCAGTAATTTTCTCCGTCCAGTAATAATCACTTTTATAATTTTCATATGCAATGGCATACTTAGAAGTTTTTAAAACATTCCATTTATCATCTATAGGATTTATTCCTTTACCATAAACGTTTAACATTTTAAGAGGTTGAATTTTATTTAAAAAATTCATTCTGTTCTGATGACCTTTAGAAGATGACTTATTACTAGTGACCCACACAATCTTATCTTCTTTAATCAAATCTATTTTACTCAGGGAGGAAAGTTCATCATAATTTTTATCAATATGCCAAGGTAATGCTCCGTGTGAAAGAACTGCATTTTTACTTCTGTAAGTTTGATTAAAATTTAAAGTAACAGTTTTATTTGCATATTGCCTATACTTTGAAATTTCATTAGGAGGCTCTAAACATATGTGTAAAATATTATTTTTATTTACACGAATATTTAAATCCTTTTTAGGATAATCTAGAATAACTAAAAAGTCACAGCTATCGACATCTTCCTCAGTAAAAGTAAATTCCCTCCATTTAAAAGAATTATTAGGAGTTTGTCTTTTGATATCTGGATAAGTATAATATCTTTCTATTTTTATTAGCATTAATTTTCAAATAACTTATTTATCCATATTTAGGATGTGGCAATTGGTTAATTCGCTTGATTGACTTTAAACTTACTTCCTGACGGTTAAAAAAAGCTTTAGGCAGTTTTGTAAAAAAAATCAACAACCCCTTAAAATAGCACTTAAAAAACTGCCAATCTGAAACGCCATACTTTAAAAAGTTATGCGAAAACAGCTTGACTAATTTTTTTGGGATCAGTTGAATTGGATAATATATTAAAAAATACAATCCCATATTGCATAGCTGCCTTTCAAAACGAAAAGCATTGTTGCCTCCTTGCTTTCTTTTCTGTCGATCCACCCGGTGATTTACACTTATTAAAGAAGTATATAAAATATCATAACCTTTATCTATCAACTGAATAGAAACACACCCTTCTTCACCATAAATATCCAACCATTGAGGAAAACCTGAAATTTTTTGATAAGCGGATTTCCTAATGACAAATCCACAACCTACAAATGAATTGCAGTAATAAGAATGATCCTCAATGTGATGAGTCATCGCTTCTGTATCGCTCTTAAATATCCCTTTTATTTCTTCAAAACTTATCACTGCCAGATTTGGCTCCTTTACAAATAACCGTATTGCTTCTTTTATAAAATCCTCGTGCAACGGATGCGCATCATCATCAAATCCAAAAATAAACTCACCCCCAGCTTTAGCAAATAATTTTCTTCTTGCTGGAGAAGCTCCTATTCTTTCTTCGCTTACTTCCCATTTCACTTCTGGAAATTGAACTAAAAGTTTCTTAGAATTATCACTACATCCATCTAAGAACACTAAAATCTCATGTTTATTAGAATTTATATAATATTGAAGAATCTGAAGTGTTTTATATAACTCATCCTTTCGGTTTCTTGAAACAATACAAAGAGAAGCTTCCATTTAAAGGTTTTGTTGCACACAAAGATATTCAATCTCTTTAGCCAATTTTTCAGTTAAAAAATAATCCTCCAAATCTTTTCTATTCAATTCAAGTTCTTTTGGGGAATTTTTCCAAAGCTTAAATAATAAACTAAAATGTTTCGCTATCTCTTCAACATTATCTGCTTCTGTCGCATATTTGTAATCACCACCCAACAATCTTCTAACTTCACTTTTGTGTGGTCCTAAATGCAGGATAAGCCTATTCGCTTCTATTAATCCTGGAAACTTTGCTGGCAAGAATGGACTTATTTTTGCTTTAGCTTCAAGAACGATATTGACCGAAGCATCCCTTTCAATTGCACGTACCTCGGCATAATTTACATATCCATCACTACGATAAATTGATTCTATTTGACAACAACGTTCTGATAATCCAGACTCATGATAAGAAGCGGGACCTAAAAGCAATAACTGTGATTTTCTTTTGGCATCTGTACTCCTGTTTAAAAATAATTGCCAAGCCTCTATTAAAGGAAATGGGTTTCTTTGTTTTAGTAAGTTGCCGGCGTGGACTACAGTGAATTTTTCAAATTCAAAAAAAGAAGGAACTTTTTTAATTTGTAATAAATTTGATGACTGATGCGGAAGTATAACTGCCTTCTCCATAAAACGCCTATTGAACTTTCCCATCCACTCAGCTAGCTTTTGAGAAGGATATCCCAACCATCGAGCTTTATTTGCTACTTCATTAAAAAAAAATTCTTTGTGTTTGGCTCCAGCCTCCTGCCAGTTATAGGGTTTTGGATACCAATGAAAAGGATAGGGATCGTGAACATAAGCCAGCCATTTCCCGTGCCATTGAGGAAGCTTTAATAAAGCTGCGTGGGTACGGTAGCTGGCGCCTTTGCTTAAGGTAATGATCAAATCATAGTCTGCCGGTTCCTCTTTTCTCAAAACCGAAACTATACTATTGACATCATTTGTAAAAGTGAATGAAAAACCAAATTTATTCTCGAGGAGTTTTGAAAAATTATATCCTGATAATCGTTGTAAAATTCTTTGTGCACGACTTAAAACATAAAAAACGTCTTTTTTATTTTCAGAAATTAAAATAGGTACAACCCCATTAATTTGAACTTTCTTATGGGAATAATGAAAAACCTTAACAAAAAAGGCAGAACTCACCAAAGATTGAATAAAGGCATTTCGAGCCTTTCCTGCACTACTACTATCCAAATCAATGGTTTCGGCAAGTACTAATACTCTGTTCTTTGTCAATATATTTATTTCAAAATTTAGAAAATATAAAGTTATAAAAAAATAGCCTATTGAAATTCCAGCAGGACTGAGATATTAGGTAATTGCATATAGTAATTATTTTAATATAGCTTTGTTTCATGAAAACACCTCTAAAAGTTGATCTAATCGCCGGAACCCGGCCCAACTTTGTAAAGATAGCAGCTTTAATACATGCTATTTCCAAAGAGCAAAGTAAAAGTATTTCTATTAGACTTATTCATACAGGACAACACTATAGTCATTCATTAAGTGGGCAATTTTTCAAACAACTGGAAATACCAAATCCGGAGATAAATTTTAATGTAGGCAGTGGTACTCAGGCTCACCAAACAGGTTTAATAATGAAAAAATATGAGGGATTATTGAAACTATCCAAGCCACATCTATGCATTGTTGTGGGCGACGTTACTTCAAGTATGGCTATAGCTATTACCGCAAAAAAAATGAATGTGAGACTTGCCCATGTAGAAGCTGGAATTCGTTCCAATGATCACTCCATGCCTGAAGAGATAAATAGATTGATAATTGACAGCATCGCAGATTATTTTTTTACCACAACTCGATCGGCTTCACAATTATTAATTCAACAAGGTCAAAATGCTGAAAACATTTTTTTTGTAGGTAATACAATGATCGATACTCTCCTAAAATTTAAGGACAAACTTAATAAGCCTGCCATTTATGATTCATTGAGCTTAGTGAAAAATAAATATCTATTGCTTACTCTACATAGACCAAGTAATGTAGATGATGAGCAAACACTTATAGAAACTCTAGAAAGAATTGCTGATTTAACAAATGGATTTCCTATAATTTTTCCAGTTCATCCTCGAACCAAAAAAATATTAAAATGTTTTTCTTTAAATATCCCTAATGTAAATTTAATTGAACCTTTACCTTATCTTGAATTTATATATTTATTAAAGAATACTAAATGTATACTTACAGACTCTGGGGGAATTACGGAAGAAGCCACTGTCTTAGACATTCCATGTATAACATTGCGTTCCAATACTGAGCGACCTGAAACAGTAGATCTAGGAACAAATGAATTAGTAGGAAATGACCCTATATTAATAGCGAAAGCATTAAAAAAATTATTTGATGGCAAATGGAAAAAAGGCATTGCACCTGAATTATGGGATGGACATACAGGTAGAAGAATAATAAATGCCTTATTTGAGAAAGTAATGAATGACTTTTCTGTAAAAGATTTATAATAGATCAATCTATTTCAATAGAAGAATGTGCTAAAGCTTAAAAAACTTTTTTATAGCCTTAAAGAAAAATCGGCGCATTTTAAAATAAGAAAATCTGTTTTTAAAATTTAAATCGATATTTTTAATTAAATCCATTGATAATTTAGTGCCTTTACGACTTTTAAGACGCTCCACGTTTTCATCTAAATGATTACCTATATGATAAGCAAAGGTCTCAGTTGTAGACAAACGATAATATCCTTTCTTATCTGCTAAAATATCAATGAATTGATCTTCATAACCATTCTTAAATTTAATTTTTGGAAAAGAAGTCTCACCTTTAAAAATAGCAGATCGATAAGTAGCTACAAAATGCCCTGCTCCAACAACAGCCTTAATCTCCTTGCCTAAATAATATTGCTTTTGATACCAATGAAAATTTCTATTGTTCCTATCCAGGATAGCTGAATTTCCCAATCCTTCAATATATAATTTTGAATCTTCTTCTTTTACTATAGAACCATATTTTATTTTACCAGTAATATACTTATCAAAAAAAAGAGAGGTGTTATGATTAAAAGCTAAACCCGAACAAGGTAGCGGTGCAACTACACCGCATCTGGGAAAGTTTTCAAATATATTAAATACAGTATTTTCCCAGCCTCCAACGAATAAAACATCTGCATCAGCAATGGTCACAAATGGTTCATAAGTAGCTCTTGCTTCATTAATAATACTATAAACCTTTCCTTTATTTTGATTGTAGCTGACAATTTTGTCTATTTTATCAATGTTATCTTTTAAAATAAATTCTACTTCTTCTTTTGAATTATTGTCAATTATCGTAATTGCAGTGGTATCAGGATTTATTGAATTCAGTAAGCTTGTTAGGGCTACTTTAAAAACATTTATAGAATTACTGTAAAATTCGCTTTTACTTTTAGGGATATAAACAGGAATGATAACGCGATGAAAATATCTCTGATTAATATCTGCTTTATTTTTTTCTGGATTGACACCTTTACGCACTTCTAGCTAGTTATAATTTGTATAAGGGATTTAGTAAGAACCTTATTAGAATAGCAGTTTAGGTATTTCTGCCTATTTCTATACGAAATCGCTCTTATTTCATTTCTTTTCAAATTTTTTAACCGGATAAACTGATTTTCAAATGAGTTAAAATTATCTCTTTCAAACCAAAAATCATTTTGGGTATTTTTCAACCTATTTTCCATCGCACCAACTCGGGTACTTAATATTACTCTTCCACCAGCCATGGCTTCAATACCAACATAAGGTCCAGTTTCTGATTTAGACCCTATAATTAAGCAATCCATCTTATCTAATATAGAAGCTAGTTCACTATGAGGACGTTTTCCCATAAATATTATATTTTCATCACCTTCATATTTGTTTTCCAATTTCCCTCTGAGTTCCCCATCCCCTAAAATGTAAATTTCATCATTTAATTTGTTAACCCTTTTGAAATATTCTAATACGGTATTTGTTCCCTTATGTTCAGATACGTCTCCCACTAGTATAAATCTTCTTACTGGTCTTTCTAAAATTGGTATTTGCAAAAACTTTTCCTCATCTATTGCTGTTTGATCAAGTATCTTATAGTTAGGATTTAAATCCAAAATTTCAGGCATCAAATTTTGATTTGAATGATGCAAAAATGCAGTGACATTTTTTAAATAAGAATTAAATTTTTGATTTGGTTCTATTTTTCCTGTGGTACGAAAAAAATATTTTTTTCCTAAACTTTTAGTTAGATCAATTATTTTTTCACAATAGTTTGAGCTTAGTTGTCCTAGAAATATTACAGCATCAGCCTCTGATATTGATTTTTTCAATATCACATCTACTTTATCCTCATAATTGAAAAATCTCTTTGAAACTTTATTGCCAGCATATGCATAAGGTTTTAATTTAAAGAAATTTTTGAACCATGCTAAAACAGATATGATTTGAATTAAGAAATAATTCTTATATAATTCCTTATTAATGGAACTTATAATTTTATTTGGTACACAAGAGGCAATTTGAGAATCATAAGTTAAATATGCTGTTGATAAAATTTGAACTTTAATATTACTGTTTAATAATGCTGCAGTCATATAACCTGCTTCTATTTCCCTACCTCCACTTTCTCCTATAGGTCCTGTAATTAAAACGCTCTTTTTCATTTTAATTTTAGATGTAAATAAAAAAGTACAGCAAGATATTTAACATTTAACCACCTATAATTTTTTAATATATATACCTTTAAACCAGTTAAATACTCTTTTTTATTTTGTTTAATTCCTTTTGCTAAAAATGATTTCAATAAAAAAAAAGGAACCTTTTCTTTATTAAGTAGGATTTTGAAAAAATTTACTTCTGAAATTTGTCTGGATTTCTCCTTAATATTAGTTTTAGAACCATAAAAGTTAGAGGTAATAGCATTTGGGTGCTTTCTGTACCAAAATAAAATATAGGGAATTGCTTTATACTTTATTTTTTCCTGTAAAAACATCCTGAGGTATAAATCCCGTTCCTCAGTATAATGTAATAATTCATTAAATCGATAATTTAAAATCACTTCTGCCTTCCACAATGGTCCTAAGGAATTTAGATCCAGCTCATTTAAATAAAATGATTTCAATAAGTTTTTTGTGAAAATTTTACAGCTCTTGTCATCTGCCTTTTGTAAATCCAGTTCAATCATTTCTGGAAAATCAAATTTTCTATACTTACATAAGGTAAAATCCAATTTACTATTATTAATCAAAGGAATTATTTGTAATTCCAATTTTTGGGGATGCATAATGTCATCATCATCAAAAAATTGAATGTATTCTGCATTTCTAGTTGTCGCTATGTCAAGTCCAAAATTTCGTGTTGCAGATAGACCTTTAGGATACTTTTTAGGCTTTTTAAAATATAAAAAACGGGTATCCTCCTTTATAACATTTTCTACCACTTCTGCAGTGTTATCTGTTGAATTATCATCAGTAATCAGACATTCAAAATTGGTATAAGTCTGATTTTTTATTGATTGTAGTGTTTCTCCAATTAAGTGAGCTCTATTATGGGTCGCTAAAAGAATGGTAATCTTTTTCATTTCCATAACTTTTTCAAAAACCTGATTGGTTTAAGTAATTCTTTGCCCAAAATATAATCTACTCTCTGACTATTTTTAATCTTTTCCTTCTCTTCCCTCTCAATTTTGGTAAGAAAAAAGTCAATCAATGATGAGTAATGATCTTTATAAATAACCCTATGTTTATCTAAAATATAACTCCACAATTTATATTTATTTTGATTTGCTCTTTCTGTTGTGGTATTACCTCTCTTTCTATAATTGAAAAGTGGTTTCTTAATTACCAAACAGTTACCTCCTGACGCTAATAATCTAATATAAAACTCCCAATCTTCCCAACCGCTTCTCATAGCCTCATCGTATCCGCCCGCTTGTTTCCAATCCTCTTTTCTAAACATTATACTGCCCATAGCACAGTTAGAAAACAAAAAATCTTTCAAAGATCCTCCTTGAGGTTGAAATATTTTAAAGGACCCATTTTCATAGTGAAGTTTTGCAAAGCAGCTCACAAGCTTCACATTCAAATCATTTTTAATTTCTTTTAAAGCTAACTCACAGAATCTGGGTTCAAAATAATCATCACTATCCAATACTAAAATATATTCTCCCTTCGCTTCGGAGATACCCCTATTTCTTGCCGCACTTTGCCCTTTATTTTCTTGAGTAATTAATCTTAATAGAGGAGATTTTATATGTTTTAAAACATTTTTGGTTTGCTGATCTGAACCGTCATCTATTACAATCACCTCTATATTCTGCCATGTTTGATTTAAACCCGACTCAATAGCCTGCTCAACATATTGAGCATCATTATAGCAGGGTATTATTATAGAAACTAACTCCATTAAAATTTTTGAGATATCTTTCGTATTACCCTACTGTACAAACTATTCTGTCTTCGCGTGTGTCTGATTTGTTCCGTAAAAAAGGGCTTATGAAACTCTATCAATTCTGGAAAACTTTTTTTAACGTTAATAAACAAACGCCCCTTCGCCCATTCCACATATTCAATCCTTTTCTTCTTGAATCTTATTTTTAGTGAATTATCTACAAGTTTCCAACTTAAAATTGCAGAATTGACTGCTTCAATATTTCCGTAATTACTAAGATTATTTTTTTCAGGTAATCTATACCAAGCTATGGATTCTAAAGCACATTTTATTTCCGTCGTATTTGCAATAATTCGCATCATAAATTCTCCGTCATCATTCAAACTTAGATTCTCATTCCACGGCCCTACTTTTTCTATTAATTTTCGTTGCATCAGATAAGCATGGGGAGGAAAATAACCTTTGGATCCTTTAAGTGAATTAAGAAAGTCTTCTGAATTGGTATAATTGGAATAACTTGATTGCTTCAGAAATAAATTATCTGGTAAACCTTTGCCAAATCTTCCCCAGACACAGGTTGAAATAGAAAACTCATCAGACTCTTTTAATAGATTTAACTGATTTCTTATTTTATTCTCTGAAATAATATCATCCGAATCTAAAAACTGTATAAATTTTGCAGATGTATTCTGTAAACCAATATTTCGACAAGAGGCAGCTCCCTTTTTACTTTCTAATGATCTTCGAATCAATTTAAATCTCTCATCTCTCTGAATAAAAGACTGAATATTTTTTATAGAATTATCTGTTGAACCATCATCTACTATACAGCATTCCCAATTAGAAAAAATCTGATTTTTTACACTTTTCAAAGTTTCTATTATCAAATTTTCTCTGTTAAAAACAGGAATTATCACGCTAACTTCTGGAATCATTTTTATTAAAAAGATTATAAATTTTCTTTATTAATCGTCTATGAAATCTCTTAGATTTTAAATATCTTTTTTCTTGAATTAATTGATACTTAAAAAAATCTCTATTTTCAAATTTAATTTTTAAATATCTGCTTTTGTTTAAATCTATGAAAACTCTCTTTTTTCCATTTTCTATGTATTGGTACAATTTGTCCCCATATTTTAGAATCAATTGATTTTCCATTAATTGCCAACTTGCAATAACTTGCCTTACCTTTTCTGCCGATGAATAAGAGCTTACAGAATTAATTACGCTAACACGATAAAAAACAGTCACATCTGGGCAAAAAATTATTTTTTTTGAGTTGATGAGAACCCTAAAAAAAAACTCTCCATCTTGATTACTTTCTAAATATTCATTCCAATACCCACTTTTATTTAAAATATTCTTATTCATTAAATAGGAGTGTGAGCACATAAAAGAATTATTTTCCCCCAGCGATTCTAAAAAATCAATTCCTGAATTGTAGTTTGTATAGAAATCTGATGGTACTATACTTTGAGATTCTTCAATATCATTTTGAAACCTTTTCCATTGACAAAAAACTAAATCTGCATCCCCATTATTTATTATAAGTTCGATTTGATGTTTAATTTTATCAGGAGACAAAATATCATCAGAATCCAAAAATTGAAGAAATTCACCCTTAGAAATTTCAATACCGTAATTTCGACAAGCATTTGCGCCTTTATGCCTATTTAAGGGGCGTTCATAATACTTAAAACGTAAGTCTTCCAAATAAGGCTTGACAATCTCAGAAGTGCTGTCCGTACTCCCATCATCAACAATTATACATTCCCAGTTTTTATATAATTGTCCCCATACACTATCCAGGGTTTCCCTAATTAAATGAGCACGGTTATAGGTAGGGATGATAATGGAGACATTAGGTTGCTGCATACTTATAGATATAAGTTTTTACCGCTACTGTTCAGCTTTTTACTTTTAGTAATTTCTATTTCAATCCTTTTTAGAATTGAAAGCTTAAGTGCAACTTTTTTAGCCTTTCCCAGTTGAATTTTTGCCCGATATTTATAATATTTGATTCTTTCTTGTTTGTACATTTTAGGAAATTCCTCCTCAAAACTACTGTTATTAATATTACCCCATTTTACTTTAAGTTGGCGCTCCCAAGTCAGAAAAGAATCACTTACCGATTGAAAATTTCTCTTTCCCCTGTCATGAAGAATTTTAGATTTGGGTATAACTCCAATTTTAAAATTGTGATAATAAATTCTTTGACAAAAATTATCATCTTCCCCATAATGAAAAAAAATAGGATCAAATCCTCCTACAACGTTGAAAACTTGTTTTGGAATATACCAGCCAGCAGCATTGACGAAGGGCACTTCATAATATTCCTTTAAACCCCTTAATACTGCATCACTATAAAAATATTTATTGCATTTATAACTTAAATAATAAGAGAAATTTTCATCTAAGTATTTTCCATCACCCGTAAGGTGAATAGGGCTTAATATCCCAAACTCTGGATTCTTTTTTGAAAAAGAAGATAAAACATCAATTGTATCATCCTGCATGTAGGCATCCTGATTTAGCAAAAAAACCGCCTCTGCTCCATTATCTAAAGCATATTTAATTCCAATATTATTAGCTTGACCAAAACCTAGATTCTTTTGCTGATGTAACAGTTTTATACTGGGGAAATTATTCTTTATATAATCCCGAGATCCATCTGTAGATGCATTATCCACCACAACCACATCACAACCTTCAGTAGAACTCAAGCAGCTAGGCAACCACTTCATCCCATTGTAGCTAATAATGATTACAAATACCTTAACTTTCATTGGAACAAATTAAAATGTGCTGAAAAGTCACCCAATCTTTATTTATCCATTTTATAAAATTATATTTCCAATTAAATTCTGATCCTATAGAATCCCTTGCCCTTAATTTTGGAATATATTTAATTATGTGAAGCCCAGAATCCATAATCATCTTAAAAGCATCTTTTTTAGTGAACCAACGCAAATGAGTGCTGTCGAATATACCTCTTGGATTTTTAGGCCAGGTTCCTTTCACATAAAGCTGTATAAAAGTCTCAATATGAGCAACATTTGGCAAAGAAATAATAACTTTCCCACTGGGCTTTAACTGTGACAATAATTCCTTTAATATTTTTTCAGGCTCAAGAAGGTGCTCCAAAACGTCGGCAAATATTATGTAATCAAATTCTGGTGAATTGGCTATTATTTCCTTTCTGAATGTAAAATCATTTAAATCTCCTTGAAAAATTTTAGTATTGCTTTTTGAGGCAATTGTAGCCATTTCAGCATCAAATTCAACTCCATATACCGAAATAGCTTGTTTTTCCTTTAGTAAATATTTCCCATTTTCCCCTATAGCGCAACCTACATCCAGAACGACATTATTAATTCCCTGAATGTGTTCTAAAACATCCATTCTAAGTCCTGTATAAGAAGGATTAAGATGAAGCATACAATTTTGATATTTCTGAGGAGAAGAATATTTTCCCCCAATTAGAGTTCCATTCTGTTAAATGTTTTTCTCCTTCTTTTTCTTTTGTAATTTCAAAAGAAATGATTTTATACGCATGGTCCAACGTTTTTAAATTACCATCCTGCACTGTTCCAGAAGAAACCGAAGTATTTAAATAATAGGATCCCGGTGAAAGATTATGATTACTTACAAACAATTCAATAATATTTTCACCCTTATCAACAACTAATGAATTTGAAAAAAAGGAACCAATACGGGTATCGTCCATACCACATATGGAACCTGTTATACATATCTCTTCTTTAATTATCGATTTAGAAGAAAACTCAATTTTAAAAGCAAGCTTTCCTCTTGTTGTAGTATTCACATCATTTAACCATATTCTTTGTAATCGAATACTTTTAACGGGTTTAAGCTTTCTATGATTATCAGTAACTACTGCGTGGCTTTGTAAAACGGATTGCCCTTTTGAAATATAATAATCAACCACATTGCTTGTTGTACCATTAAAAATAACAGATCCTTGCTCCAATAAAATCGCACGAGTACATAAACTCTGTACGCTCGCCATGTTATGACTAACAAACAAAACAGTCCTTCCTTCTCCTTTAGAAATATCCTGCATCTTCCCTATTGCCTTTTTTTGAAACTCGGCATCACCAACTGCTAAAACCTCATCTACCACTAAAATTTCTGGTTCTAGATGTGCTGCAACTGCAAAGGCAAGCCGTACTGTCATTCCAGATGAATATCGTTTTGTAGGTGTATCTATATAGCGTTCACATCCTGAAAAATCAACGATTTCATCAAACTTAGCATTAATTTCAGCCTTTGTCATCCCTAAAATAGCTCCGTTCAAATAGATATTCTCCCTTCCTGTCAATTCGGGGTGAAATCCTGTTCCCACTTCTAGTAAGGAAGCTATTCGCCCTCGGCTTTTTATTACACCCGTAGTCGGTGCTGTTACACGAGAAAGAATTTTTAAAAGTGTTGATTTCCCAGCACCATTTTTTCCGATTATTCCTAAAACTTCTCCTTGCTCAACTTCAAAATTAATATCCTTTAAAGCCCAAACATAATCACCGGTATTTTTAGCACTTCGATCATTTACTTCCCCCACTTTTAAAAACGGATCATCCTTTCCCCGGATTTTATGCCAAAAACGCGTAAAATCATCCTTAAGCGTGCCACTTCCTACCAAACCTAATCGGTATTGTTTTGAAATGTTTTCGGCCTTTAGAATAATATTACTCATTAAATGGTATCTATAAATGTTTTTCCGGTTTTATTAAAAACTACCAATCCAGTAAGAAAAAGAAAAATACTTAACAATATGCAATAAATTAAAAGTCCCCAATTAAAAACACCTTCACCCATAGACATATAACGAAAACTTTCTATTAAAATAGCAATAGGATTATATTCAACCACCCAAGAATAATTACTAAGGGTTTCACTATTCTGAACTTCTGAAATAGGATACATTACGGCAGAAACATACATTAATAAAGTCGTGGCAAAACCTATTAAAATTCTAAAATCTCTATATTTAGTAGTCAAGGAGGATATAAGCATTCCGACACCAAGACCAAATACGGCTATGGTTACTATTAAAAACGGAAAAAGCCACAAACTTGCATTAGGTGTCATTTCATATCCCTGAAAAACGAAATAGATATAAAATGAAATAAAAATAAATATTTGAATACCTAGTTTAAACAAACTGGAGATGGATTGCGATAATGGCGAAATAATTCTAGGAAAATATACCTTAGCAAATAGCCCTGCATTGCTTGAAAATGTATTTGAAGAATTTGTTAGGCATTGAGAAAAATATCCCCAAAGTGTAACCCCTGCCAGATTAAATAAAAAAGGAGGAACTGAGCCTGTTGATATTGTAGCTATGTTATTAAATACCAAAGTAAAAACTACAGAAGTAAATAGTGGTTGAATAAGATACCAAAGCGGACCTAATATTGTTTGTTTATAGGTCGCCACAATATCTCGGCGTACAAAGAGCATTAATAAATCTCTATAACGCCAAATCTCGGCAAAATCGACATCAATCAATCTTTGTCTAGAATTGATTTCATAAAGCCATCCGTCTCCTTCTACCTTACCTTCCATTCAATTACAATTTCTTTCTGCCCTTTTTTGTAAAATTCTTTATCCTCTGAAAAAGAGTACTGTCTTTATCATCCTGATGATAACCATTACCATAAGACCCATAGCCATATCCGTAACCGTAGCCATAACCAAATCTACCTTTGGTCCTAAAGCAATTCAACACAAAACTTATATTGCTTACCTCACCTTTTTTATACTTATCATTTATTATGGCGAGCATCCCCTTTTTTGTATAATCTTGGCGAACTACATATAAAGTGGCATCCGCATAATCTTCTAGTTCTAAAGCATCTGAAACCAATCCTACAGGTGGAGTATCTAAAATTATATAGTCATATTTTTCCTTAAGCTCTGCCATAAAAACATCCATCTGATCGCTCATTAAAAGTTCAGAAGGGTTTGGAGGAATGGGACCTGCGAGTATCACATCCATATAGGGTATACGGGTGCTCTGAACAATCTCATCCAAACTATTTTCCCCAATGAGATAGTTAACAACCCCTTTGTCATTTTTCAATTCAAAATCATCAAAGATTTTAGGCTTCCTCAAATCAAGGCCTACAAGAACTGTTTTTCTTTCGCTTAATGCAAAAACCGTCGCCAAATTGATTGAACAAAAAGTTTTGCCCTCCCCTCCAACTGATGAAGTTACACGAACTGTTTTAGCACCCGTTACTTTCTGTTTTTTATAAATAAATTGTAAACTGGAGCGTAACCCTCTAAAAGCTTCAGCAACGGCCGAACGTGGTTTCTCTAGAACCACAAGGTTTCCGTCAACTCCGCTTTTACCTATAGCACCCAAAACAGGAATATCAGAAAGTTTGCTTATTTCTTCTGGATTGCCAATTTTATTATCAAAAAACACCAACAGAAACACAAAAACTAATGGAACAACTGATCCAGCAATTGCTGCCATTACATAATTGGTTCGTGTATTTGGTCCTATTGCACCTCCACCAGTATCCTTTGCACTATCTATTATCATTATATCGGAGACGTTAGCCGATTTAACAATACCGGCCTCACTTCTTTTTGCTAAAAACACTCCATAAGTGCTCTCGCTTAAACTATATCTTCGCTGTATACCCAAAAGTTCCTGTTGCTCTTTAGGCAATTTCCGCATTTGAGATTCTGCCACACCAATATCTTTACGAACATCGTTTAATTGCCCATTTAATATTTGCTGTGAGGATATAATATTTTCTAGCAAAACCGATTTTATGGCATTTATACGCCTATCCAGATCCTGAAAAATTGGATTATCAGGTTTGGCAGTATAGCTAAGCCTATTGCGCTCTTCAGAAAGTTCTATTATACTACCTACTTTCTGGGAAATACTCCCTTCGGCTATTCCTGTTATTGAAGGTGCTGGTATATCACTTGAATAATCCTCTCGTGTTCTAAGATAGGTATCCAGATTACGATAATATTGCAATTGCTGCTCTATGGTTTGCTTTTGAGTATCTAAATCTGTGATCTTAGTGATTAGACTTTCTTCATCTCCAGAAATTCCTACACTTACATTACTATCCCTAAAATTGTCAAGCTCGAGCTGTACATCTTTTAATTCTGCAGATTTTGCTGCTAGACTGCTATCAATAAACTTAATGGTTTTGGTAGCAAAAAGATTCTTACGTTCCAATTGATCTTCGCTTAGCACGCGTACTGAAGCATTTAAATAATCAACTAATCTTTTTTTATTCGTTCCTGTCAGACTTAAAGCTAAAACACTTGATCCTGTTGGAGTTTGATTTACATTAACTCCGCGGTATCGCCCTACTACTCCATCAAAACTGTTAAACCGAATAAAATATTCTTTCCCAACGTTAACGGGTATTTCCGTAGGATTTAATTTAAAATTGAAATAAGGCAAGTCTACCGGGTCCCCTAGAGCAAATTGCTGCTTATAGGAATTTGATGGTAAAGGAAGTTGTGCCACTTCTTTTGAACTGTAATTTTGCGCCGAACCTGATCCGCCTGAAAAATCTATTGCTAAATTATAATGCGAAGTATCTGTAAAGATTATACTTATCTGTTTGCCTAAAAGCTGTGGCCTATTTGTGTTTACATCAACCTTAAAAGGAGTGCTACCATATACGTCTTCCAGATGATATTCACCTTGTTGTAAATAATCTACATAGTACTGCAACTCCTCAACAACCTTTTCATTGTGGCTTCTGGACCTCAATAAAATAATCGCTGTCTGGACTTTATCTGTGGTTCCACCCCAATTAAATGTAAGACTGGTATTACTGGTAAAAAAAGGATTCTGATCATCCTTGACCGTGATCATATTGCTCATACGATACACAGTCTGTTTGCGCACATTAATATAATGGGCAATATAAAATGCTATTGCCAGCGAAATCAAAAATAATGGCCAGAAGTTGAGGATTTTGATTAAAAATCCTTTAAAATCAAAAAAGTTCTGCTGGTCTCTTATTTCAAAATCTTCCTCCATCTACAAACGTATAAATAAAAGTATAGTAGTAGTCAATGCTGCGATGATAGACATGATAGTGGTAAAAGACTGTAAACCTGTTGTGCCCGCCCCTAAGGACTTTTGCGGCAATGGGTTTATTAAAATCAGATCATTGGGCTGTACAAAATAATAGGGTGAGTTCATTACATCTATGGTTGTCAAATCTAAATGATGAACGCGCTGTCCTCCTGGGTATTGCCGTATTATCACAACGTCCTTTCGATCTCCTGTTATGGGAATATCGCCACTGTTTGCAATAGCTTGAATTAAAGTTAACTGTTCGGTAAGTTCTACTTTAGTGCCAGGATTTCCTATCTCACCAGCTATTGTATATTTTATTCCTGCCAGTTTTACTGTAACAAAGATATTAGCCTCTTCGGTAAAATAATCTGCAAGCAGTTTCTTTTCAATTATTTCCCGTATTTCCTCTACAGTATAGCCCAAAACTGAAATTTCGCCCAAAGTAGGTACCCGTATCTTACCATGTCTATTTACAGCAAAACCATCATAGTAGTAACCTTCTCCCAATGAGCTTTGACCTTCTCCCGTAGAAGACGGATTAAATAACTCTACCAACTGTTGATCAAGAGCTTTTACGCGTATACTTAAAACATCATTTACTTGAACACGATAAGGTCTTTGCTGAAGATTAACACTGATAAGCGTGTCGCTAACCGCTCCATTTTCTTGAAGATATGTTAAGTCCTTTGTAGATATACAAGACCCGAGGGTCATTAGTAAAACCACAATTAACAGATAAGCAGGTATTTTCATAAAGCAGGGGTTGCCAATTCACAAATATAGGTTTTCAATAGTGATTATAAAATTTTCACGTTTTTTTCTACCATAATTAAAAACTAAATTCGCAGCCCATGAGCGCAGTGAATTATGTTTCGGTAGAATCTATTGCTAAAGGCTTCGGTGAACGGGTCTTATTTAGCGATCTTTCCTTTGGTATAAGTGAAAACCAAAAAGTAGGCCTTGTTGCCAAAAATGGTACAGGCAAAACTTCCTTGTTAAATATCCTGGCAGGAGATGAAAATCCCGATAGTGGTCAGGTTGTATATAGAAAAGGAATAAAAGTCTCTTACCTTTCGCAAGAGCCTAATCTAGACAAAAATCTAACTGTTGAAGAAACAATCTTTGATAGTGACAATGAAACGCTTCGTGTTATTGCAGCCTATGAAAAGGCTTTAGAGCACATGGAAGATGCAGAAGCCTATCAAATAGCTTTTGATAATATGGAGGCGCTTCAAGCCTGGGACTTCGAAACTCAATACAAACAGATCCTTTTTCAACTCAAATTAGATGATCTTGATCGTAAAGTTGAAAAATTAAGTGGGGGTCAAAAAAAACGATTGGCTCTTGCTAATATTCTTTTAGACAAACCAGATCTACTCATTCTTGATGAGCCAACTAACCATTTGGATCTAGAAATGATAGAATGGTTGGAGTCTTACTTTGCAAAAGAGAATCTCACTCTTTTTATGGTAACACATGACCGGTATTTTCTGGAAAGGGTCTGCAATGAAATCATAGAGCTGGAGGGCGGACAACTATACAGTTATAAAGGGAATTATTCATACTATCTCGATAAAAGGGAGGCACGGATAACTGCTGAAGAAGCTGAAACCGGTAAAGCTAAACAACTCTTTAAAAAGGAGCTGGACTGGATGCGCCGACAGCCTAAAGCACGTACTACCAAATCTAAATCACGTATTGACGATTTTCACGAGATTAAAGCTCGTGCCTCGCAAAGACGCCACGATCACCAGGTACAACTTGAGCTGAACATGGAAAGACTGGGCAGCAAAATTGTCGAATTTCACAAGGTTTCAAAGTCTTTTAAGAATAGGGTAATACTCGATAAATTTGAATACGTTTTCAAAAAAGGCGAGCGTATTGGGATAATTGGAAAAAATGGGACTGGTAAATCCACATTTTTGAATATTCTTACTGGTGGTATTGAGCCTGATGGTGGTAAAGTCGTTATTGGTGAAACTGTACAATTCGGTTATTATACTCAGAAAGGAATAAATATTAAACCCGGACAAAAAGTTATAGATGTTATAAGGGAATTTGGCGATTACATCCCATTAAAGAAGGGAAGACAGATTTCTGCGCAACAACTTCTGGAACGTTTTCTATTTGATAGAAAAAAACAATATGACTTTGTAGAAAAACTAAGTGGAGGAGAACGGAAACGTCTTTATTTATGTACGGTTCTTATTCAAAATCCCAATTTTCTTATCCTCGATGAACCTACTAACGATCTGGATATTGTAACTCTAAATGTTTTAGAAAGTTTCCTTTTGGATTTTCCGGGTTGTTTGCTGGTGGTTTCCCACGACCGTTATTTTATGGATAAAATCGTTGATCATCTGTTCGTATTTCGAGGAGAAGGGGAAGTAGAAGGTTTTCCTGGAAATTATTCAGATTTTAGGACTTATGATTCAACTCCAGAGGTGGTAGAAGAAAAAGCACCTATAAAAGAGACTGAAACGCAACCCACAAAAAACAACTGGAAGACTTCCGCCAGCACTTTGACTTTCCAGGAGCAAAAGGAATATAACAAACTGGAGCGTGAAATTGCTCAGCTAGAACGCGATAAAAAAGAAAAAGAAAAAGTATTTCTTAATCCTGATCTTTCCGGTGAAGCCATAAATGACGCTTCAATAGAGCTACAGAAAATAGAGGATGAAATTGAAACAAAGACTGAACGCTGGTTTGAGCTAGGTGCTAAAATGGAAGGTTAATTCTCTAACTTTATTCCTTAATGCTATTTCAAATTAAAAAATATCTTCAGTTTCTTTGGCATTCAACCAATCAACATGGGGTGCATTCTCCTTTTGTTTTTGCCTTTGTTACTAAGTGCCTGTACGATAAAAACTCCCATCCTCAATATGCTGTTCTAAAAAAATATCGCCAATCCTTACTTCAAAATAAAGAAAAAATAAAAGTAAATGAATTTGGTGCTGGTTCCCGTGTTTTTAAATCAGACCTCCGTCAAGTATCAAAAATTGCCACACACGCCGGAGCAAGTTTAAAAAGAATGAAACTGCTTTATAGGGTGGTAAATTATTTTAAGCCTGATACTATTTTAGAACTGGGAACTTCCCTAGGATTAGCCACAGCAGCATTATCCTCAAATAATACAGCAAAAACTACAACTCTTGAAGGCTGCAGAGAAACAGCACATACAGCTCAAAAAGAGCTGAAAAAATTAGATTTCATTGAAAATACCGAGTTTATAATTAATGATTTTAACCAAAGTTTCAAATCTCTTGGTTCTGAGAACTTTGATCTTATCTACTTTGACGGTAATCACAGCAAAGATGCTACACTCGATTATTTTGAAAAATTATTAAGTACAAAGCATAACGATTCTGTATGGATATTTGATGATATTTACTGGTCTTCAGATATGGCAGAAGCTTGGGAAATTATAACAAAACATCCCCAAGTGACGGTTACCATAGACTGCTTTTGGTTAGGATTTGTATTTTTTAGGACAGAGCAGGAAAAAGAGAATTTTAAAATACGTCTTTAAAAATTGTAACAACTTGGGTATTCCCTCTACTTATTGTGGGAAATCCTTTAATTTGGACATTTCAAAACGTATAAATATTTTATGGGCAATTTAATTAAGATAAGAGACATAAAACGTGATTTTCCTTTAGGAAACGAAATTGTACATGTTCTCAAAGGTATTGATCTTGATATAGATAAAGGGGAATATGTTGCATTTATGGGTCCTTCAGGATCTGGAAAATCAACATTAATGAATCTTTTAGGTTGCCTGGACACTCCCACTTCTGGTACTTATGTATTAAATGGACGTGACGTGAGCGATATGTCTGATGATGAACTGGCAGAGGTGCGTAACAAAGAAATTGGTTTTGTTTTTCAAACCTTTAACCTGTTACCGCGTACTACAGCTCTTGACAATGTTGCGTTGCCAATGGTTTATGCAGGATTTTCTAAATCAGATCGTCGTGCACGTGCCGAGGAAGTACTTACCGATGTAGGACTTGCAGACAGAATGGATCACAAACCCAATCAACTTTCTGGTGGGCAAAGACAGCGTGTTGCTGTGGGCCGTGCCCTTGTAAACAAACCATCTATTATTCTGGCAGATGAGCCTACCGGTAACTTAGATTCCAAAACATCTGTGGAGATAATGAGCCTTTTTGATGATATTCATCAAGCTGGAAATACTGTTATATTAGTAACTCACGAAGAGGATATTGCCGAACACGCACATCGTGTTATACGTTTACGTGATGGAGTAATAGAAAGTGATACGCGCAATCAAAAGACTGTAGAGGCGCTTTAAACTTAAGCATCAGTTAAGACTATCCATCATTCTAAAAAGTTATACCAATAGTCCCTTAACATTTAAGGGATAGTTTATTTTTGATATCGAAAAATATCAAAATATGAAAATTGTTGTTTCGCCTGCCAAATCCTTAGACTACGAATCTAAATTACCTAGAAATCGTGGAACCCAACCTCAATTTCTGGCAGAAGCAGAAAATTTAAACAAAAAGTTAGAGCGCAAAAGCAAAGCTGAGATTGCTGATCTAATGAGCATAAGTGATAAATTGGCAGATCTTAATTATCACCGTTATAAAGAATTTCAAACCCCCTTTACCAAGCAAAATGCCCGCCCTGCTGTTTATGCATTTGCAGGGGATGTTTACACAGGTCTGGACGCCTATTCAATTCCTACCGAGAAGATCGATTTGCTTCAGGATACATTACGAATTCTGTCTGGTCTTTATGGGATTTTAAAACCATTGGATTTAATGCAACCTTATCGTTTAGAAATGGGAACCCAACTTAAAAATGGCAGAAATAATAATCTGTATGAATATTGGGGATCTAAACTAACAGATGCCCTAAACAAGGAATTAAGTAATAATGAGCTTTTTCTAAATCTTGCAAGCCAGGAATATTTTAAATCTGTTAAACCTGATAAATTAAAAGTTCCTGTAATTACTCCTGCTTTCAAAGATTTTAAAAATGGTAAACTAAAGATTATTTCCTTTTTTGCAAAAAAGGCCAGAGGATCAATGGTGCGATATATTATAGACAAGAAAGTTGAGACGATTGAAGATTTAAAAGGTTTTAACTATGATAATTATGGCTTCAGTGAGAAATATTCTGACCTTGACAATAATGAACTGGTATTTGTAAGATAAATTAATGCCGTATAGAAAATAAAAAAGGAGGTCAAACGACCTCCTTTTTTATTTTATTTTGATCCTCAAAATTTATTCTTCCTCATCCTTAACCTTTGCTTTAGATTTACTTTTAGCCTTAGTAGGTTTGGATTCCTTTTTTGCTGTTTTTGCTATAGTGTTTGTAGCGGCCTTAGCATCTTTTTCTGCGGAACCATGATTTTCAAGTATCTTACTTTTATTCCGCTTTCTTCTGGCTCCGTAAGTTCCTAAGTGAATTTTACCTCTTTTTGTCTTTCGGTCTCCTTTTCCCATAATAGTGTGATTTTGGTTTTCTTAAAGTTAAGAAAGGCTACACGCTTTAACAAATTATTATCACTATTAAAATAATTGCCAAGCATTTAGACTCAACAATATTATAGGACTACAACTGACACAAACTAAAAAATCCCACTAAATAGTGGGATTTTTATTATTATTTATTTATGTGTAAATTATTTTACATTCATTAATTCTACATCAAAAATAAGAGTTGCATTTCCAGGAATTACTCCTCCTGCACCACTACTGCCATATCCTAAGTCTGATGGTATTACAAAACGTGCCTTATCCCCTACTTTTAACAAGCCTACACCTTCATCCCATCCTGGGATTACTTGTCCTACTCCTAATTTAAAATCTATAGGCTGATTACGCTTATACGAAGAATCAAAAACGGTCCCATCAGAGAGTTGACCTTTATAGTGAACGGAAACTGTTTTGCCTTTTTCAGCCTTTGCTCCATTACCTTCTTGAATAATCTGATAACGCAGACCGCTATCTGTAATTTTAAATCCTTTTGATAGCTTATCAAGCTCCTCAGATTGCTGTGCTCTTTCTTCTGCTATTCTTTTTTCTCTAGCACCTTCGAAAGTTCTAAAAGCCTCAACTGCATTCCAGTTTTGTGCTTCATCCCCTTGACGAATAATCTCTAATTTATCTATTTTATCTCCTTGTGCTACAGAATCTACTACGTCCTGACCTTCTATTACCTTACCAAAAACAGTGTGTTTACCATCTAACCAAGGGGTTGCAGTGTGTGTAATAAAAAACTGGCTCCCATTAGTACCTGGACCAGCATTTGCCATAGATAAAACTCCTGGCGTGTCATGTTTTAGATCTGGTTTTATCTCATCATCAAATTTATAGCCCGGACCTCCACTACCAGTCCCCTGAGGATCCCCACCTTGAATCATAAAATCTGGAATCACTCGGTGAAATTTTAATCCATCATAATAAGGCTCCCCCTGTGGCTTAGCCGAATTTTCAAGATTTCCTTCAGCAAGGGCAACAAAGTTACCTACCGTTCCCGGTGTTTTCTCGTGTTCTAATTCTACTAAAATTTCGCCTTTTGGCGTATGAAATTTGGCATATATTCCGTCTTGCATGACTTCGATTTAAAAAATGAAGTGCAAAGGTACGGCTTATCTCTAAAGCGTAAAAGTTATGATTATTTTAAAAAGTTGTTTCTGCAGAAACAATTCTAGAAAAGAATGGAATATTTAAAAGAAAAAGTCGAAAAACCTTAATTGGCTACTTCACTTATAAATTTAATGCGATACAATCGAAGTTCTTCATCTTCATAATCGCCATCAAATTCTTCCATGGCATCTTCTATTTTATCAGTTTCAGAATCTATAAAATATTCGTGTAGCTCTTCTTGCTGGTCTTCATCAAGAATTTCGTCAATCCAATAATCTATATTGAGTTTTGTTCCGCTATAAACTATAGCTTCCATCTCTTTAACAAAATCTGTCATGTCAAGACCTTTTGCTGAGGCAATATCATCAAGAGGCAATTTACGATCTACATTCTGAATGATGTACAATTTTAAAGCACTGTTAGAACCGGTGGATTTTACCACAAGATCATCTGGCTTCATAATATCATTATCCTCAACGTAACGACTTATGAGTTGAATAAATTCATTACCATATTTCTTAGCCTTTCCTTCTCCTACACCAAAGACATTTGCAAGTTCATCTAAAGTGGTAGGATATTTAATTGCCATATCCTCCAATGAAGGATCTTGAAAAACAACATAAGGAGGCACATCTTTTTTCTTTCCAACCTTCTTCCGGAGGTCTTTAAGCATTTTCACCAATTTCTCATCGGCACCACCGCCTTTTCCGGCCTTTACAATATTATCATCTGTGCCTTCACCATAAATGTGATCTTCGGTCATCATAAATGACTCTGGCTTTTCAATATATTCATCTCCTTTAGCCGTAAGCTTAATAACTCCGTAAGTTTCAATATCCTTTTTAAGCATTCCAGCTACCAAGACCTGTCTTAACAAAGCCTTCCAGTAATGGATATCTTTATCCTTACCACTACCAAAATACTCTTCCTCATCTGTTTTATGAGAAGAAATAATGGCATTGGATTTACCTACAAGTGTATTAACAAGTTCCTTACTTTTATATATTGCTCCAGTTTTGCGTACTACATTAAGCAATCTTATTACATCTTCCTGAGCCTCATGTTTTTTCTTGGGATTACGCACATTATCATCTAGATCCCCGCCTTCACCGGTCTCATTGTTAAATTCTTCTCCAAAATAATGAAGAATAAATTTTCTACGTGACATAGAAGTCTCTGCATAAGCCACAACTTCCTGAAGAAGCGCATGACCTATTTCCTGCTCTGCAACAGGTTTACCGCTCATGAATTTCTCAAGCTTCTCTATATCCTTATATGCATAATAGGCTAAACAATGGCCTTCTCCGCCATCTCGTCCAGCCCTACCAGTCTCCTGATAATAACTTTCTATACTTTTTGGAATATCGTGGTGAATCACAAAACGCACATCTGGCTTGTCAATTCCCATACCGAAGGCAATAGTGGCAACAACCACATCTACATCTTCCATGAGAAACATATCCTGATGTTTAACACGGGTTTTGGCATCTAAACCAGCATGATAAGGCACAGCTGAAACACCGTTAACCTGCAGAACTTGAGCCAATTCTTCGACACGCTTTCTACTTAAGCAATAAATTATACCACTTTTCCCCTCATTCTGTTTTACAAAACGGGTTATGTCTGCATCTACATTCTTGGTTTTAGGTCTTATCTCATAATAGAGATTGGGTCTGTTAAAAGAAGCTTTAAAAGTATTTGCATCGGTAATACCTAAATTCTTGAGTATATCCTCCTGTACTTTAGGCGTAGCAGTAGCTGTAACAGCTATAATAGGTATGTTATCGCCTATACGTTTTATAATATGCCGCAAATTCCTGTATTCTGGTCTAAAATCATGACCCCACTCACTTATACAATGTGCTTCATCTATAGCTAAAAAACTTATAGTTTGCTCACGGAGAAAATCTACATTTTCTTCTTTAGTAAGTGACTCAGGAGCAACATAGAGTAGTTTTGTAATTCCGTTTGATATATCCTCTTTAACCTGTTTAATTTCGCCTTTAGTTAATGACGAATTTAATACATGCGCTATTCCCGTTTCATTAGAAATACCTCTAAGTGCATCCACTTGATTTTTCATTAACGCAATAAGAGGAGAAACAACAATTGCTGTTCCTTCCTTAATTAAAGCCGGTAATTGATAGCACAAAGATTTGCCACCTCCAGTCGGCATTATCACGAAAGTATGATGATTATTTACTATACTGGTTATAACCTTTTCCTGAAGGCCTTTAAATTGGCTAAAACCAAAATATTTCTTGAGCGCTGCGTGCAGGTCTATTTCTTCCTTACCCATTAATCCTTATTCAATTTTGCATACATTTGCATTCTAAATATACTAATTTCTTTAGGACATACAAACGGCATAAACACTTATCTTTTGAACATCTACGAGCAGATTGTTAAAAGCGCAAAAATAACAATCACAACTGAAAAAGAGGCCATTGCAAACCTTGAAAATTTAATTGACGAAGAATTTGCCAGGGCGGTGGAGTTTATTTACAAGTCAAAAGGACGAGCTATCCTCACCGGAGTAGGCAAAAGTGCTATTGTAGCTCAAAAAATTGTTGCTACTTTAAACTCCACTGGGACCCCTGCAGTTTTTATGCATGCGGCTGACGCGATACATGGAGATTTAGGTACCATACTGGAAGATGATGTTGTTTTATGCATCTCAAAAAGTGGCAATACGCCAGAAATTAAAGTTCTTGTTCCCTTAATAAAGAACATGCAAAATACTATTATTGCCATCACTTCTAATAAAAATTCATTTTTGGGAAAGCAGGCAGATTATATTTTACACGCGTACGCTGAGAAAGAGGCGTGTCCACTTAATCTGGCACCTACAACGAGTACAACTGTACAAATGGTAATAGGTGATGCTCTTGCGCTTGCATTGCTGGATCTTCGTGGATTTTCCAGTAAGGATTTTGCAAAGTACCATCCTGGCGGAGCACTGGGCAAGAAATTATACCTTAGAGTTAATGACCTAACTTCTATGCATGAAAAGCCACAAGTATCTGCTAAAGCCTCTATAAAGGATGTTATAGTGGAAATCTCTCAAAAAAGATTAGGGGTTGTTGCAGTAATTGAAGGTCAAAAAATAATAGGTATTATTACAGATGGGGATATTAGACGTATGTTAGAAAAAAATGATGTACTTACTGGTCTCACAGCTGGAGATATAATGAGTAAAAACCCAAAGCACATTCAAGATGATGCAATGGCAGTTGAAGCTCTTGATATTCTAGAAGATAACAGTATTTCACAGCTTCTTGCTGTAGACAATGAAAATAATTACACAGGCGTTATTCACATTCACGATTTAATTAAAGAAGGCATATTATAATGGCAGAAAAAAAAGCAGTTACTAAAGAAGAAATGTCATTTCTTGATCATTTAGAAGAACTTAGATGGCACCTTATACGAGCAACATTAGCAATTGTAATAATTGCCGTTGTAGCATTTATTTTTAAGGACTTTCTATTTGATGTAATAATTTTTGGGCCGTCTTATCCAGATTTTGTCTCCTACGAGTATTTATGCAAATTGGCAAATGTCTTTGGGTCAGACAAAGGGTGTATGGGTGGAGAAATGAATTTTATAATTCAGAACAGAACCATGTCTGGGCAATTTAGTGCCGCTTTATGGACCTCAATAATAGCAGGTATCGTTGTTGGTTTCCCATATATAATCTATGAATTCTGGAAGTTTATTGCTCCTGGACTCTATGAAAATGAGCGTAAGAATTCTAAAGGTTTTATAGTCATATCCTCCTTACTTTTCTTTTTAGGTGTACTTTTTGGTTACTACGTGATTGCACCATTATCAATTAACTTTTTAGCAAATTTTACTGTTGGGGATCAAGTAAAGAACGAGTTTGATATTGGTTCATATATAGGTCTTGTTAGAGCTAGTGCTCTAGCAGCAGGGTTGATATTTGAACTACCAATAATTATTTTCTTTTTGACAAAAATCGGACTTGTAACTCCAGAGTTTTTAAGAAAAAACAGAAAATATGCATTGGTTATAGTCCTTATACTTTCTGCTGTTATTACTCCTCCTGATATTTCTACCCAAATAATAGTTTCTATTCCTATACTTATACTTTATGAAGTAAGTGTGTTTATTTCACGTTTTGTGGTAAAACAAGAAGAAAGAAAGTTGAAAAAAGAATTGAAGAAAAAATCATAATATCCCTAATTCCACTTAATATAAAATGTCTCAAAATACCGAAAATCAAGTAGCCGATTTTAATGATTATCGTTCTAAAATGAATGATAAAATTCTGGCTGATAAAAATAAAATAATCAACCGTATCTTTAATTTGGACACAAATGCCTTTATGCCAGGAAAGCTTGATGTAAAGACAAAAGAATTATTGGGTTTAGTAGCATCTACTGTTTTGCGTTGCGATGATTGTGTTAAATACCATTTAGAAAGCTGCTTTAAAGAAGGCGTTAGCAAAGAAGAAGTAATGGAAACTTTAAGTATCGGCACCTTAATAGGAGGAACAATAGTAATTCCTCACTTGCGACGCGCTTATGAATACTGGGAAGCTTTGGAAGAGCAAGCTTAACTAACTAGCCATTTGTACCTTCTGGCTCAATAGTTGATATTTGTAAAAGCTAAAAGTGCCATTTGTACGCTACAAAAACAACATAAAATGAAGCTACGCGCTGAAAATCTTATAAAGTCATATAAAGGAAGAAAAGTAGTTAAAGGGATTTCCGTTTCTGTAGAACAAGGGGAAATCGTTGGATTATTAGGTCCTAATGGCGCGGGAAAAACAACTTCGTTTTATATGATAGTTGGGCTTGTGAAACCTAATGGTGGGCGCATATTTCTGGATAATATGGATATTACAAAATATCCTATGTATAAACGTGCACAAAACGGTATTGGTTATCTGGCACAAGAGGCTTCTGTTTTTAGAAAGTTGAGTATTGAAGACAATATTCTGAGTGTTCTTCAGCTTACTAATTTGAGCAAAAAGGAGCAAGAGGCAAAAATGGAGGACCTTATTTCAGAATTTGGTCTTGGACACATACGTACCAGTCGTGGAGATTTACTTTCTGGTGGTGAGCGACGCCGAACGGAAATTGCTCGCGCACTGGCTACCAACCCGAATTTCATATTGCTGGATGAGCCATTTGCAGGAGTTGACCCTGTTGCAGTTGAAGATATTCAAAGAATTGTAGCTCAGTTAAAAAGTAAAAATATTGGTATTCTTATTACTGACCACAACGTGCAGGAAACGCTTGCCATTACAGATCATACGTATTTAATGTTTGAGGGAAGCATTTTAAAACATGGTATCCCAGAAGAACTTGCGGCAGATGAAATGGTCCGTAAGGTGTATCTAGGTCAGAATTTTGAACTTCGTAAGAAAAAACTTTTTCAGTAAAATCTATTACATTCCATCAAAGAAAGTTGGCAGATCTTTTTGAGTAAGTTCATAAAGATGTTCAATCTGATTTTTTAAAATTCGATCTGTCGAAAGTTCTGGTAGTTTACTTATAGAAAACCATTGAACTCCTTGAATGTCAAAATTGGGATCCACTTCCCCACTTAACATTTTACATAAAAAAATTAATTTATAGACATAGTGTGATTGTGGAGGGTGCGGATAGCATTTTTTGTCATAAACAGCCAGTAATTTAATAGGCTTTACTTGATATCCAGTTTCTTCCTCTACTTCTTTTATTATTGATTCTGCCGGAGTCAATCCTATATCTGCCCATCCTCCAGGCAACGTCCATTTACTATCTACGCTTTCCTTCACCATTAAAATCTCATTCTGCGCATTGAGAACAAAGGCTCGCACATCTACTTTTGGAGTAGGATAATCCTTTTCAGGAAGATAAAAATTCTTTAATTTCTGAATATCCACATCACTTAAAAGGGATTGCATTTGTATTGCTATATCCTTCAACTGCTCATAACGTTCTGCATCATAACCATTCTTTTGATAGACTAATCCCGTATCTGCAAGTGATTTTATCTGTTGGGACAATCTGAGTAGTTCTATATTAAGTGACGGATTCTTATTCATATTTTATAAATAATTAGAATTATCATTGCTGTTCATAAGATCCTGAAAAAGCTCTACAAATTGCCCCACATGAAAGCCATCCATTAGCGCATGGTGCGCGTGAATAGAAACAGGAAAGGATTTCTTCCCATCATTTTCGGTCATTTTTCCAAAGGCAATTTTGGGACAGCTGTCGGGAAAAGTGAAGCTTCGTGCGTGAGATACCGATGTAAAATCAAGCCAAGGCATTGCCGAATAGTGAATCACATTCTCACCTGAAGTGGCGGGATTTAAACTTGGAATTGAACGTACACGCTCAATTTCTTCTCGAGCCCCTTTTGCAAAAACCTCAAAATCTGGGTCATAATTTATATAGGAAAACCCAAATGTCCCATCTGATCTGTTAATAGTAGGCGATGCGTTTACTTGATCATAAACCAAAACCTCATCGCCAGAAATGCGATATCGAAACGATTCTAATGTATTGACTGCTATTAAAGATTTATGCAAATAATATAAAAAGAAAGAATGCGCCCTTTCCCTTGACAGCTTATAGGCTTGAGTACAATCTATGCGAACTGTTACCCCAAAAAAGGGTTCTTCAAAATTTTTATAAAAATTGTAATGATCTTTACGAGACCATTTTTGTAAATCTAAATTATGTTTCAACAATTATTTTTTAGAAGTTCAACAAATTCAATTAGCAAATTAGACAACAGGATGATAAATAAAAGCTGGTTAATTCTGTTAAACTCTTTTTATTCTCTTTCCTTTACCTCTAACACAACACTTGTACGCTGTAAATTAACAATAGAGTTTAGACCTACTTTCATCAAAAAATCCCCAGAATATACCTTTTCAGAATTTATAGGCGAAGTAGTTCCGGGGTAAAGATTTACTTCTTGCACCGTATAATTCTTATTTGGGTTTAAGCCATCTAATTTGATAGGATGCTCAGTGGTTGATAAGCGTTGTCTATAATTTACCAGATAATTAAAAACTATAGCTTTGGATTTGTCCTGATCGACGTACATAAGAGATGAAAAGTCATTTTTATATGGATTAACCAAGCGATACAAATCCCCATGCCAGACCAAATCTTTAAATGAATCATAATTGGCAACAGCTTCTTTTACAAATTGAAGATCATTGGGACTTAACTCGCTTGCAACGATATCAAAACCTAACTTGCCCATACTCGCTACATCCGTTCTAAATTTAATGGGTTGTTTACCCCAGTCTGTAACATGATTATCAATGGCTATAGAGGGGAAGAAATAGGAATAATCCCATTGCATATAAATGCGTTCAATGGGCTCGGTATCATCACTGGGCCAGAATTCTGTGAAGTATTTTAGGAGTTCATAATCCCCTCTGCCTCCACCACCAGAGCACAACATCATAGGGACTTTAGGGTATTTCTTCCGTATGCGTTCTAATACATTATAAAGCCCTTGTACATATTCTACATATAAATGAGATTGAGGCAAGCCTTTTTTATCTAAATATTCTGAATGAGCATTATAAATCACAGAATTACAATCCCATTTTATAAAAGCTAAATCCGGATTTTCAGTAAAAAGATTATCTACTATTCCATAGACGAAGTCCTGTACTTCTGGATTTGACATATCGAGTACCAACTGATTGCGATAATACACTTCCGGCCTTTCTGGTTGGCGAATTACCCAATCTAAATGTTTTTCATACAACTCACTTTTTGGACTTACCATTTCTGGCTCAATCCATATACCAAATTTCACCCCTTCTTTTTGTGCTTCTTTAACTAAATATCCTACCCCATGGGGCAGTTTCTTTACATTCTCCTGCCAGTCACCCAGACTGGTTTTATCATTATTTCTAGGATATTTATTGCCAAACCAGCCGTCGTCCAATAAAAACAAATCAACACCTATATCTTTTGCATCCTTAAACAACTCTGTAATTTTATTTTCATTAAAATCAAAATAAGTCGCTTCCCAATTGTTCAATAATGTTAAACGCTCGCCTTCCCCATCTAGAACTCTATATTTTCTGGCCCAAGAATGTAGATTACGACTGGCTTCACCTGTACCATTATTTGATAATGCATAAATTAAAGAAGCTGTTTTGAAAGTTTTATTCGGCTTAAGTGAATATTCAGACTCAAACGGATTAATACCCGAAATAAACCGGAGGTTATCATAGGGATCTATTTCAAACTCATGTTTAAAATTACCGCTCCAAGCCAACTGTCCCAAAATAACTGTACCCTCATTTTCTGATGCTTCGTGATCAAAAGAAATTATAAAATTGGGTGATTGGAGCAGCATAGCCCGTGTTCCCAATTTAGAATCTACAGTTCGTGTTCCGCGTTGCAATTTGGTTTCTACAGATTGCATCTCTTTTGCCCATTCTCCCGCGTAAGTAGTTAAGTAGAAATCCCTATCTGAAAAATATAAATTCGAAGAAGCGTATTTCTCAAGTAGTACCGGTTTCTTTTCACTGTGCTGGATTTCTGTCCATTGCTCTATCACATTATTGTTTTTCCAAACTTTATAGAATAAAGTAACCTTAAAAGGATAAATAGGATCTTTTAGAAGAATACTGGTGAGTGTGGCACCGTCAATCTCCTCCCTTTTATGACTTACATATTTGAGCTCTAGAGAAGAATTCCCATCTGCGTGTTTAACCTGAATAGCAGGCTCCGTCAAATTCCATGTGCCAGCTGGTGTATAGACTGAATTAAAAATACCCTTATTAGCGTCATCCAAACTATAGAGTTCTGCAATCGCTGCATATTCCTTTTCATTTTTTAATGGTTCCCCAAAATATACTGTCCGTAATCTATTCTCAGAATCTGTTTGCAACAGGATTACTTGATCTTGAGTTTCTATTGGAATTGTAACCGTTTGACCAAAAAGACTTATAAAGCCAAATAAGAAAACAATTATAAAAGGAAATTTTTGTTTGAAGAACTTGATGGTATTTTTTTTCATCTAAGAATGCTGGTTTAAATCTCAGATTAAAAATAAGTATTACTAAATCAAAGCATCGAAGAATCTTTAGCTTTTATATTGAATTATTTAATTCAGCTTACCGTTTTATTACCACAAAAGAAATCAAAACATAGGAAACGATAATAAGAGGTATCGCTAAAAAATGTAATGAAATAAGAAGCAAACCTGCAAACGCCAAAAATAAATATCGCACTCGATTTCCAGCAAAATCATAGGTTTTAAATTTTAGAGCAAACAGCGGCAGTTCTGCATTAAGGAGAATACAGCTTAATGCTGTTAGTGCTAATAAAAACCATTTATTCAGAAATAAAACTTCTACGGAAGCGTAAGGAGCATAAATAAGTATAAGTGGTAGACTTACGATTAGCAGGGCATTAGCCGGCGTAGGCAACCCTATAAAAGATTCTGCCTGGCGCGTATCAATATTAAATTTTGCTAAACGATATGCCGAAGCAAGGGTTATTGAAAATCCTAAAAAAGGAATAAAAGATATAGACTCCCAGTGTAAACTTTGTTCTACCCAACGCATCCCACTACCCCACGATTCTACACGATGTAACATCTGATACATAACCATACCTGGCACAACCCCACTGGTAACAACATCTGCAAGGGAATCCAACTGGAGCCCCAGTTCACTTTGAGCGTGTAGAATACGTGCAAAAAAGCCATCAAAAAAATCAAGGAAAATTCCAGCTACCACAGCGTAAGCTGCATATTCCAAACTGTTAGTCGCAGCGAAATAGGTACCCAACATACCAAAAAACAGATTACCCATTGTAAATAAGTTGGGCACATAACGTGAGATGTCCATGCTGTTCGTTTTTGTAAATGTACTAAAAGCTACTCATCATGTAGCCAGCTTGTTTTAAGCTCTAATGAGTTTTTAGCATCAAAACCATATTTAGACTTTAACGAATATCGTATAAATCAAAGGTTGACAAACAATATAGTCTTAAAAATAAAGTTTAGATTGTTATATTATTTGGGCATATTTGTCCTTAAAAAAATTGCGGTTGACCCGAAATTACGCGATACTATTAATACTTCTTTTTCCTTTAGCTACTCAAGCTCAAGCCGTGCGAAAATACTCTAATGAGTTTTTAAACATAGGTGTAGATGCTGCAGCTTTGGGAATGGGCAATGCTGTTGTAGCAAGTACGGGTGATGTAAATTCTGGCTATTGGAATCCCGCTGGTCTTGTAAATATTGAAGACAACGAGCTGAGTTTAATGCACGCCAGCTATTTTGCAAATATTGCCTTATATGATTACGCGGGTTTTGCTATGCCTCTGGATGATGAAAGTTCGGTAGCTCTTTCCCTAATTCGCTTTGGTGTAGACGACATTCTCAATACAACTAAACTTATAGATAGCGAGGGCAATATAGATTATAATAGAATAAGTCTTTTTTCTACAGCAGATTACGCATTGACATTTTCATATGCAAGACGACTTCCTGTACAAGGATTGAATCTGGGTGCAAATGCAAAAATAATAAGGCGTGTTATCGGGAATTTTGCTTCTTCCTGGGGTTTTGGATTAGATTTTGGCCTACAGTATAAAACAGATAATTGGGAATTTGGCGCTATGGCCCGTGATATTACAACTTCTGTAAATACCTGGAGCATAGATGAAGAGCAATTCGCAACCATAAGTGATGCTGTTGAGGGTCAAAACCAAGAATTGCCAGAAACGCTGGAAGTCACCTTACCTAAACTTCAACTAGGTGCTTCGCGATCTTGGCTCATTCATTACGATTATTCGATTAAAGCGGAAGTAGATCTTTTAATGCGCTTTACACAAACTAATGATATTATTTCATCAGAATCCATAAGTGCAAGTCCGGCGGTGGGGCTTGAATTTGGCTATACTGACCTTGTATTTTTACGCGCAGGAGTAGGTAATTTTCAAACTATTACTCAGCTAGACGGCACAGAACGAACAGGTTTTCAACCCAATATAGGTGTGGGGTTTCAATATAGAGGAATTCATATAGACTATGCTTTGACAGATATAGGTGATCAAAGCGCTGCTATTTATAGCAATATCTTTTCAATTAAATTGGACTGGGAATTATTTAGATAGGAATTCTACAAATCATTTTACCGCCCGAAGCATTTCCCTTTTTCCCGGTGGACCGGGTAGGCGTTCCACGTTAAAACCTACAGACTGCATAGCTCGTCTCACACTACCTTTAGCCGAATAAGTAACTAAAATCCCTCCAGGCTTTAATGCCTCGTACATTCTGGTAAATATCGATTCTTCCCAAAGTTCAGGTTGTACACGAGCACCAAAAGCATCAAAATAAATAAGGTGAAATTCCTCAGAATCTATAATGGTCTGAAAGGTTTGTTTTCTCTTAGTAAGATTAAAATTACTAGTAATGCCGTGCTTTTCTTCCCAAGGAGTTTGATGCATTTTAGAAAAAATACCTTCTGCAGTATCAATACCAATCAAATTCACATAATTTAATTGATCCAGTTCTTCCTGTTTTACGGGATAAGCCTCTACACCAGTATAATCAAAATTAAGATTTATTTTCTTTGCTTTCAGACAAGTAAGGATAGCGTTAAGTCCCGTACCAAAACCAATTTCCAAAATTGAGATACTCTTAGCTGAAGGATTTTCAGATCTAAAAAAATCTAATCCCATTTTCAAAAATACATGCTGCGCCTCTTGAATAGCGCCGTGCATAGAATGATATTGCTCTTCCCACTCAGAAATCTGAATTGTTGTCGATCCGTCTGCTGTCTTAACTATTTTGCGCTGCAATTACTCTTTAATTTTCACACCATCAGCAACAAAAGCCAAGGAACGTTGTGGATTTGTAATAGCTGCAATTTCGGTCTCACTTTTTCCTGCATCTTGGGCAAGGTGCTTTTGTTCATCTACGGGAACTTCTGCAATAAATGCCTGGCCGTGAACCACTACTTCTTTTTGTTCTATATCCTTTGGTACAAAGAAGCCATAGTCCTTAAATTTAACCATAACAGGATCTTCTGCCCCCACATCTACCTGCATCCAGCATCCTTTAGCTTTGCAGACTGCTTCTACCGGCCCTTTAAAAGTAACATTTATGGTATCTCCTGGAGATAGGTTTTTATAGATATCCCCCATCTCTGCAGGACTTAGGGTAGTCACATTTTTAAAATCGGCTCCATATAAATTAACCTTCAAATTTTGAGCAATCTCTGGGGCTTCTTGTGTTTTAGTTTCCTGCTCTTTTTCTTTACATGCCAAAAACAGGATACAACTTAATACTAAAAGAACTAATTTTCTCATCGCTATGGCTTTAAAATTGTTGTAGCTAGTAAAAATAATCATTTCTGAGGTATTGTTGCTTGCGGAAATTGGTAAATTTGTGAGTTCATAAAAAGAGAATATAATGATAGATACCTTAAAAATCACTCCGGTAAAAGAGTCTAAAATAAGCAGTGTAGATTTTAGCAACCTCGCCTTTGGTACTGTCTTTACAGACCATATGTTTATATGGGATTATAAAAATGGTGCGTGGCAAACTCCGGAAATCAAACCTTATGGCCCTATGCAAATGGATCCTTCTGCTAAGGTATTTCATTATGGCCAAGCGGTTTTTGAAGGTATGAAAGCCTATAAGGATGGTCAGGGAAAAATATGGATGTTTAGACCAGACGAAAACTACAGAAGAATAAACAGATCTGCAGAGCGTCTTGCAATACCTGCATTTCCTGAAGAATATTTTTTTGACGGATTAAATCAACTCTTAAATCTTGAAAAAGATTGGATCAAAACAGGAATTGAAAACTCGTTATATATTCGTCCATTTGTGATCGCTACCGAAAATGGAGTTTCTGCAACTCCTGCAACCGAATATCGTTTTATGATAATCTGCGCTCCTGCACAAGCTTATTATACGGGGCAGGTTAAAGTTTTATTTGCAGATAAATACAGTCGTTCTGCAGATGGTGGTGTAGGATTTGCAAAAGCAGCAGGAAATTATGCAGCTCAATTTTACCCTACAGATCTTGCTCGTGAAAAAGGCTATCAACAGATTGTTTGGACAGATGCCAATACTCACGAGTATCTCGAGGAAGCGGGAACTATGAATATATTTTTCCGTGTTAAAGATAAATTAATCACAGCGCCTACCAACGATCGTATTCTTGATGGTGTGACGCGTAAAAGTATTATTGATCTAGCCAAAAAACACAATATAGAAGTTGAAGTAAGACAAGTAAGCGCTAGCGAGATAGTAGAGGCAGCTCGTAAAGGGGATTTAAAAGAAATGTTTGGCGCTGGTACTGCAGCAACGATAAATCCCATAGCTGGTTTTGGCCATAAAGGAGAAGATTTTGAGCTGCCTAAACAAGAAGACTCTTATGCTACTAAGCTGAAAAAACATTTAAAAGAAATACAGGCTAATCTCGCAGAAGATCCATTTGGGTGGCGTTATGAAGTGCCCAGTTTATAAAAATTAAAAAGCCCGCTTAGCGGGCTTTTTTTATTGACCTAATATTTTTGCTATTTCTGGTTTAAAATAAGCTGGCCCTTTTAAAACTTTGCCATCTTCTCTATATATAGGCTTACCATCAACTCCTAGTTTACTCATATTGCTACGCTGTATCTCATCAAAAACCTCTTCAATTTTATGCTGCATACCATGCTCGATGATCGTACCACATAAAATATAAAGCATATCACCCAACGCATCTACAACCTCAACGAGATCATTACTATTTGCTGCCTCGAGGTATTCTTCATTTTCCTCTTTCATTAAATTAAAGCGCAACAAATTTTTAGCTTCACCCAGATCTGCATTAGGTTCATTATTTATACCAAGGCCAAAGGCGCTATGGAATTCGTGTACGGCGGCGATTCTTTTTTTCATCTTCTATTTGTGGTTTAAAGCTTAAATTTGGCCAAAATTAATTAAAAATGTTCACTACTGGCCAGTGGGTTTTCGCCCTTTTATTTTTTATCGCCTTTGTTATAATAACCGCCTATAGTTATCGTAAGGATAAAGTACTGCACAAAAAATACTACAAGGGCAGTATATGGATACTTATTGGCTTTCTTATTTTCATAGGTATTCTCTTTTGCATAAAGTTTTATCTAAAAGAATAACCTTTTAGTTTTTAGAATTTTTCATTTGATTCTTAAAGGAAATATATCCCCAAATAAATATCAAAATCCCCAGTTAAACCCCTTGTTTCATTAAGATTTTGCTTCATTTTTCTTACTAAATAATAAATGTTTAAATGCGTATCTTCGTATTTTAACTTATACCCGCGCATGAAAATACTTAAATACCTTTTTTTCCTATTACTTATTGTTTTTATAGGAGGTGCTATATACTTCGCAACAAAAGATGGAAATTATCAAATTGAACAAAGTAAAGTCATTGATGCACCAGTATCTGTGGTTTTTAATAAGGTAAATGATTATAAAACCTGGGAAAATTGGGGACCTTGGAAAAAAGAAGATCCTACAATGGTTTTTAATTATCCCGAAAATACAAAAGGGGAAGGAGCAAGTTATTCTTGGAATGGCAAAGATGTGGATGGTTCTATGCGAACGACTTCAGTCATCCCAGACAACTCTATAAAACAAGACATTACCTTTCAAACACCAGCGGGAGAACGTCAAGCAGATGTTTATTGGAATTTTGAAGAAGTGGAAAATGGCACAAAAGTTACCTGGGGGATGGAGGGGGAACATCCGCTAACGGACAAAGCTTATTTTGCTGTAACAGGAACTGATTTTGATGCTGATATGCGCGAAATGTATACTAGTGGATTAGAAAGTCTTTCACAAGCTGTAGAAAAAGATCTTAAAGTATATAGCGTTACCGTAGATGGAATCACTCAGCATGGCGGTGGATTTTACATGTACGCTACTGCTTCAACCTCATTAGAAGCGCTAGATGCGAGAATGGCAGAATTGCTTCCCAAAGTAAATCGGTTTATGGAAGAAAACAATATTACTATTGCAGGTAAGCCAATGACTATCTACAATGAGTGGGATGAACAAAACGGCAATGCAATAATATCTTGTGCCATACCCACAACCACACGAATAATTACACCGGCAGAAAGTGCTGTTCTTTGTAGTTTCATGCCTTCGCAAACTGTAGTCAAAACCACTTTAAAAGGGGATTATAAGAATTTAAAAGAAGCTTGGGACAAAGCACAGGCTTATGTGGAGGAAAATGAATATGAACAACCATTAAACAGTGCTCCTTTTGAGCTCTATGTAACAGATCCTGAAGAAACACCTAATCCTGCAGATTGGATTACAGAAATTTATATTCCTATAAAAGCTATTGAAACTCCATGAAACAACTCCTCCTCGTTTTTTTAGGAGGTGGACTGGGTAGCGCTTTGCGCTATATGGTTGGCCGCTGGTTTAATAACCCACAAACAGGGATTCCATATGGGACTTTTCTTGCAAATATTCTGGGAAGTTTGATTATTGGATTCATCCTAGGTTGGGCTATAAAAAACAACAACCTTACTTCAAATACAGTTTTAATTCTGGCCACAGGATTTTGTGGAGGATTCACGACATTTTCCACTTTTGCTTATGAAAATCATGTGATGCTAAAATCTGGTGATTTTTTCAATTTTGCACTTTATACTTTAGCAAGCTTGATAGTTGGATTCGCTGCCGTATTTGGCGGAATGTGGCTGGCAAAAATTTAGATATTTTAAAAATCTTATTTTAAGTTTAGAACTTTCTCAATTTTTATTTAGCTTTATATCAAATATTCAAAGAAAATGAAAACGGTCTGTAATTATTCTATTCTCCTGTTAAGGAAAAGTCCAGACCCGTTGAGTATGTAAGTATTTTAAGTGAAATATTATAACCTCTGGAGTCCGGCTTTAATTGCCGGACTCCTTTTTTTTAGTACAATTATGAAAAGATTGTTCTCTGCATATCTTAAAACCTTTGACGGTTTGTCAAGAGAAGTCTGGTGGTTGGCCCTCATCACCTTAATTAATCGTGCAGGTGCCATGGTAATCCCTTTTCTTTCACTTTATCTTACAGATGATCTTAATTTTACGCTTAGCAATGTGGGTTGGGTAATGACCTGTTTTGGTTTGGGCTCTTTATTTGGCGCTTGGTTGGGAGGTAAATTATCAGATATAATAGGATATTACAAAGTCATACTCTTTAGTCTTATTGGCACAGGCTTGGGCTTTTTTGCCCTGCAGTATATTACCAGTTTCTGGGGTATCTGTCTTGGCTTTTTTACACTTATAGCAATTGCTGATAGTTCTCGACCTGCTTTTTTTGTTGCATTAAGCGCCTATAGCAAACCTGAGAACAAAACCAGATCACTTACTCTTATAAGACTTGCGATAAATCTGGGCTTTTCTGCGGGCCCTGCCGTGGGAGGATTAATTATTGGAGGTATTGGCTATTTTGGACTTTTCTGGGTTGATGGTATTACTTGTATACTGGCCGGCTTGCTTCTTATAAAAACTCTTCATCCTAAAAAAGCACGTGTTACAGATAAAGAAGAAATGATTGAGAAACCATTATCTCCTTATAGTGATAGGATGTATATTATATTTCTAATCGCCCTGGCTTTATTTGGTTTTGTGTTTGTTCAATATTTTTCTACAATACCACTTTATTACAAAGAAATACACGGGTTGCAAGAGCAACAGATAGGTCTTTTATTGGGATTGAATGGCTTTTTAATCTTTGTTTTTGAAATGCCTCTTATCGCTTTCTTAGAATCAAAGAACTGGTCTCAAGTGGGAAACGTTATTACATGCTTACTTTTAGTAGGATTAAGTTTTCTACTTTTCCTAATTACTCCTTGGGCAGGCATATTGGTTATAGGAATGACTGTAGCTACTTTAGGAGAAATGATTGCTTTTCCCTTTGGTAATGCCTTCGCCTTGCGTCGAGCAAAGTTAGGTAGGCAGGGTGCTTATATGGGTCTTTACAGTATGTCGTTTTCTTTATCCCATATCTTTGGCCATAATTCTGGAATGCAATTAGTTGCTGCTCTGGGGTACAATTCTACTTGGATTGTTATGATTTTTGTGACAGGAATAGCCTTCTTGCTGTTGTATTATGTACGCAGAAAAGTGAAAAGTGAAACTTCTGCTTCTAATGTATCACTGTCTAAATAAAAAGCTTAGTTTATTTGCCCACGATGACAAATACATTACATCTGCTGGTAGAGCAAAAATTTTTGAAGCTGCTCCCCATCTTTACGAAAGATTCTTTGTAAAAATTGCGCAATCTCTTAATGGCTTACTGTCATAGATAGGAATCTTGAGGAAGTACCATATCTAATAATTGAGTGATTATTGATCCCGCGATTTATTTAAGTAATCATCAATAATCGCATTGTAAGTCGGTGTGATTTTTAAAGATTCGGTGTAGGGTAAATTATAAAGCCTATTGTAGTCTTGAAATCCGTTTTTTAATAACTCTTCTAAATAAAAATACGCTGTATTAATATCGTTTTCTTTAGCAGCTATAGAAATTATCCGTTGGTAGGCATCATAATCCTTAGGGTTATAAACCGTTTTTAAAACATTTATAAAAATTTGTTGATCTACGCCCACATTAGCACTAGAGGCCATACTTTGTTCATAATCATCTAAGGAATTTTTAATAAAGCCCAACACTCTTTTGGCTACTTTCTGTTCTTGAGGATTACCATTGTTTTGTGACGCCGCTTCAAACTGCTGAATTTTATCATCCCAATACCCTAGATTCTCATAATTGGCCATAGAAACATCTTGTATGAGAAAATAATCAAGATCTTCTAATAAAAAAAGTTCTTCTTCTGCACTTTGGGAAGCAGCTCTTCTAGCATTTTTAAAAGATCTTAAACGACGTAATTGGCGATTTAAATCCCTGATAGAATCAAGATCATGTTTTCTACGGTATTTATCTTTTAAGTCATCTAAAAAATCATCTGCTATGAGTGGCAATTGTCGTTTTACCAAGGCATCTGCGGTTGAATAATCCGCTTCAAAAGAAGCATTGATGTAATCTTGACTCAATTCTCTGTCTTGATTATCCAGATTTAATTGAAAGAGCCTATTAAATATACTGCCTAAATAATCTGTCCTGGGCCAACCCCCTTCATCTTCATAGACATACAGTAAATTGTCCCGATTATATTTTTTTAACTGATTAAAACCTGTTCGCATTTTATAATAATTGGGCGAAGCATCTCCTACCATACCCAAAATTATACCCTCCTTTCTCTTATTAAGCAATCTTAAGTTCAAGAATATATCATTTATGGCGAGCACCCCAGTCACATTAGATATTACAAAAGTCAGACCACTGGCAACCGCTGCTCCTTTATCAAGCCCTGCTAAATATATATTTTCAGAATCTATTGGAAAATTTCTGAGGACATTGTTCATAAATCGAATTCCGTATTCAATATTAACCTCTAGACTATCACTCAATTCTTGATTATTAGAGGCTATTATAAATTCGTCCTGAACCATCCCCGAGCGAAATAAATGTGCTGCTCGTGTGCCTTCACCCTTTGGGTCAAAAACAAAAATCACCGGATAAACCTTTGAGGTTTCAAAAGTTTCCGGTAAGTATAAAGAATAGGTAACATCTGTAGAATCACCTATAGAAACCTCTCCATTTACAATTCCTTTTTTTAAAGTTGTCTGTTGTGCCAAACCAAAGGTGGAGGAGAATAGTAAAAAAACTAATAAATATTTCAGCATATCTTAATTTGAAGATAATTAATCAATAATTATGCTACAATTTAATACAACATAAAAAAACTGCTTCACAAAAAAAGCAGTTTTTCAAGTACTAATAATTTAGATGTAATTTTGTTTATGCCTCTACTTTTTGAGGGATAGGTTGTTCATCATTAAAAAGGAATCTTGCAAAAACAGATACTACAAACAAATCTGCTCCTATAAGAAAAAGAACCCTTGCAGCTTCAGTTCCATATAAATCCCATCCACCAAAACCATAAATTCCGCTGATTATTGCAAACACCAAAAAATGTATAGTAAATCGTTTCATATTGTTTGTTTTAGTTAGTGATTCTTATTCACTAGTAAATTTAGTTTAAGCCTAATCTGCACGCTCCCAAGGATTTCCTAATTGCCATAATTTTAACGCAATAAAATCAATATGTTAAAATATGTAAATGGACATATTCTGTTATTCACTCCTATTGTTTCCTACTATATAACCTTAAAAATAGGCAGACCACACTCTTTAATCAATGATGCTATTCAACTTTCAGTTTGTATCTTTGTGCTCTGAAAATTCCAACTATGAATACAGACACAATTGCAGCTCCTTTACATAAACCAAAACCAAAATGGTTGCGTGTAAAATTACCTACGGGGAAAAAATATACGGAGCTAAGAAGTCTTGTTGATAAATACGATCTGCATACTATTTGCACCTCTGGAAGTTGTCCTAACATGGGAGAATGCTGGAGTGAAGGGACTGCTACGTTTATGATATTGGGAAATGTATGCACGCGCTCTTGTGGCTTTTGCGGAGTTAAGACCGGGAGACCCGATACATTAGATTGGGAAGAACCTGAAAAAGTAGCCAGATCTATCAAATTAATGAAGATTAAGCATGCTGTTGTTACTTCTGTAGATAGGGATGACCTTAAAGATATGGGATCAATTATGTGGGCTGAGACCG
>CAXBEL010000003.1:0-58378 GCA_963974735.1 uncultured Flavobacteriaceae bacterium
TGTCTGTTTTGACGTTGACCGTGTCTCTGTCCCGCTCCAAAAGCAGTAAAAGACAATTGATGATTTAAACCAAAATCTTTGGCAACATTCAAAAAGTAAGAAAACCCGCTGAATTCTGTACCATCTACATAACCATCTCCGCTTGTTTTTGTCCCAGATACTGTAACAGCAAAACCATTGTCCATTACACCGGTAGAAAGAGTGGCACCATATTTTTGATATCCATCATTACCTGTAGTCATTGAAACACTCCCACCTTCTTCAGAATCTGTAGTTTTAGTTAAAATATTAACCGTACCCCCAACAGAAGGAACGGCAATCTTAGCTGCCCCAAGACCTCTCTGCACCTGCATAGAACGCGTTACATCTGCAAGACCAGCCCAGTTACTCCAGTAAACAACTCCATTCTCCATATCATTTACAGGAACACCGTTGATTAACACCGCAACATTTTCTGAATCAAAACCTCTAATCCTAAGATTAGCGTCTCCATAACCACCTCCAGATTTAGTAACATATACCCCTGGAGTAGATTTTAAAATTTCAGGAAATTCCTGACTTCCTAATTTAGTTTCTATCTCTTGAGCTTTAATAGTAGATACCGCAACAGGAGTTTTACGATCTATTGCAAGAGAAAAACTGTTTACAATAACCTCATCAAGTGAAGCTGCATCCATCTCGAGAGAAATATCTCCAAGATCAAGTGTTTCTCCATCACTTAATTCAAAAGTGATCTGTTTTGTTTTAAAACCAACATAAGAAACCACTAAAGCTCCTGAGTTACGAGAAACATTAATTGAAAAGTTACCATCAAAGTCTGTAGAAGCTCCATTTGAAGTACCACTAACAACAATGTTAACCCCGGGTAAAGGAGAATTCATTTCTCCATCCAATACCGTACCGGTTAAAGTTCCCTGTGCATTAGAAAATGCAGTTAGCATTAGGAAGGCTAAAACCAATAGATTTGTAATTTTTTTCATTGTGCTTGTTTAGAATTTTAGATTGCGGCAAAAGTCATAATAACCCCCCACTCAAAAGTTAAGGCAATGTTAAGAATCCTATTGCCTAATTAATGGTGCTATATTAATCACTGGCGGTGTTTATTTACCTTTTCTAATAACAAAGAAGATATGCTCTTCCCTCTCCTTTCAATACTTCGCCGCTTACCCCTCTCTAAACCAATCATTTAATTTTTAAAAAATAATTTTAAGAATTAAATGATCGCATGCATTATAAATTAACCTACAATTAAGACATATCATATAATGGTTTCTCTTCATTAAGAGAAAGTTATTTTCACAAAAAATCCCTCCATTTTAAAAAGGAGGGATTCAAATTTTTATTATTTTATTTCTTTAGAAATTGAAGCGTAAACTGGCGTTCCAAGTTCTACCGAATCCAAAATAAACACGGTTGCCAGTAGCTATGCCATCATAAGTCTCATCACCGGCACTAGCAAAGAAATTAGTGTCTGACTCAGAGATATAGACCTCATCCAAAACATTGTTCACATTCAACCTAAAACTTAAGGATTCTCCAAGAAAAGGTGCCGTAAATGTCAATCCTGTATCCAATAAGCCAAAAGAAGGCAATTTAAGCGCCCCTTCAGGCCCTACGTCAGTTGCATCATAAGCTGCGTAAAGATTATCGGCAAACCTATAGTTCGCATCAATGCTCAGTTGATCAAGGATTTTATAATCGGCTCCTATACTTGCGGTAAACTGTGCCGCATCACCTACCTTGATACCATCAAGCGCAAGTGTTTCAGTCTGCTGCTGCCCATCTACTATGATTGGCTGATTGCTCTCATCAAAATAGGTTGCAGTAACATCATCTTTATATTGCCAGTCACCTACAGAAAGCATTCCGGTGAATCCCAATCTATCTGTAGCCCTTGCATATAAATCAACCTCAATCCCCATATGTACCTGAGTTATCCCTTGAATATTTGCAGAACCTCTAATCTCATTGGGTTCATCTTCATTAAATACTGCGGAAACCGTCTCAAAACGATCTGCCCAGCTGGTTCTGTACAAATTCACATTTGCGCGAAAGCCGGTGGCGCGAAAACCATAACCTATTTCAGTTCCTACTACTTTTTCATTAACGAGATCATCATTCACATCATTAGAAACAAAGCTTGGGAATACTGCATCAAATAGTGGTTGTTTTGAATAATAACCACCGTTTACAAAAACATTATGGTACTCGTCGATGTTCCAGTTGATACCTCCTTTGATATTTCCCCCGAGGACGTTCTCAGTATCCGATTCCTGCTCTGGATCAGAATCCAAATAGTTAAAGTAATCTATACGCTGAAATCCTTGATTTGAAATAGATCCCTGAACAAAAGCAGAGATAATCCCATTAGTATATTCCAACTGTCCAAAAGCTCCAGCCCAACTTACCTTACCATCATTGTAGTAATCAATTTTTTCTTCATCGTCAATACTCTTGAATACGTTTAGGGTATTTGAGATAGTAGGGGCATAGGTTTGAGTTGTAAAGTTATAGGGGTTATTGATGTCATCATTGTCAACATAAACATCTGCACCCAATAAATCTACCAATCTTCTGTAGTGGTAACCCGTGTAGCTTCTTAAATCTATACCAAAATCCAACGTCAGGTTTTCATTGAGCTGTGTCTCAAAATTGGAGATCAAACCAAACCAGTTATGCGAGTTTACGGAAGATCTCTGCGAAATACCATTCTCAGCTCCATATACATGATCCGCATCACTTACAAAGGAAGAAGGGGAGTTGTTGCCATTTACATAAGCACCTTGAAAACCGGTGCCTCCACCCGTATAACCTTCCCTAATACCTCCTAATGCTGCTCTCCCAGAATTGTAAGCTATTATAGCATCAACCGGAACAAGTCCATTGCCCACCTTTGGCAAAGAATAGGATTGATCGCCATTAGCCCGGCCTATACCACCTATTGATCCGCCCCTACCAAAAGAAGCATAGGCAGAAGTTGTCAATTTAGATACATCGCTCATATTCCATTCCCAGCTTAAAGAAGCAATAGGTTTGTGGTAGAAGTTTCCGGCAAATGTAAATTCACGTCCGTTTCTGTAACCGTAATCACTGTTATATTTTATTCTTGGATCCTCTCCGTTTCCATATTGTATATAATCGGAAATTGATGGAGCAAAACCTCTCTGGTTGTGCTGCTGTGGAGCACCCGTAAGCATAAAGTTGAAGTCATGCTTCTCATTGGGTCTAAAACCAACTCCTATATAATAGTTGTAACCTTCAAAACCAGTCCCATCAACGTATCCCGTACCAGCTGTCCTGCTGAAAAGGAAAGAGCCTGACCAGCCGTTTTCTGCAAGGCCCGTATTGTAAGAGACCAAAGTCTTTAAATAATCGTTGTTACCCACTGTGGTCCTAACAAATCCTCCTTCCGCTTTTTGAGCAGAACGTGTTACTACGTTTATTGTACCCCCTACAGAGGAAACCGTCAATTTTGAAGAACCCAGACCACGCTGAACCTGTATAGCAGAGGCAACATCAGAAAGACCTGCCCAGTTGCTCCAGTACACCTGGCCATTCTCCATATCATTTACCGGGATACCGTTGATCATAACAGCAGAATTCTGTGTGTCAAATCCACGTATGTTTATACGTGCGTCCCCAAAACCTCCCCCTTGCTTGGTTGCGTAGATGGATGGCGTATTGTTGAGGATTTCAGGAAATTCCTGCGCCCCAAGCTTCTCCTGGATCTGTTCTGCACGTACAGTAGAAACAGCAACTGGTGTCTGCCTGTCCTTGGCAATATCAACCACCCCGGTTACAACAACCTCTTCCAGAGAATCGGCATCAAGTTCTAAAGAAATTGTTCCCAAGTCTACAGTTTCCCCATTGGAAACAGAAAAACTTATCTGCTGACTGGCAAAACCTACATAGGAGATACGTAGTGTGCCCTCACCCTGTAAAACATTGATTGAAAAGTTACCGTCAAAATCTGTGGAAACACCATTGTTTGTACCACTTACAACGACATTAACCCCAGGTAGAGGGGCATTCATATCACCATCAAGTACTTTTCCCGTTAAAGTTCCCTGTGCATAGGAAAAGGTTGCTAACATAATAAATGCCACAACCAGTAAATTTGTAATTCTTTTCATTGCAAAAGTTTAATGTTAGACTTTGACCAAAATTCATAATTCGGCCTCATATAATTATTAAGCCAACGTTAAGAATGGTTAACTTAACATTTTACATTACAAAAATAAAGCTTAAGATATTTTGCTGAACTACAGTATGTTAAAACTTCAAAAAATTAATAACAACTGTTGATTACTTTTTGTAGAAATTAATAAGAGCAGTAGTAGAAGAGTCGTGATCTGCAATCGAATCAACACTAAAATCCTTTAAAACTTTCTTAGCTAATTGCTTTCCTAACTCCACGCCCCACTGATCATAACTGAATATATTCCAAAGGATTCCCTGAGTGAAAATTTTATGTTCATACATAGCAATAAGAGCGCCTAAACTTTCTGGAGTAAGTTTGTCTATGAGGATTGTATTTGTAGGTTTATTACCTTCAAATACTTTAAATGGCGCCAATTTGTCAATTTCAGACTCTTTAACTTCCTGATCTTGAAGTTCTTCCTTAACTTCAGATAGCATTTTCCCATTCATTAAAGCTTCAGGTTGGGCAAAAAAGTTGGCCATTAATTTATCATGATGGTCTTTGTCACCATGCAAGGATTCTTTAAAACCAATAAAATCGGTAGGTATTAATTTAGTCCCTTGATGAATAAGCTGAAAAAAGGCATGCTGGGAGTTAGTACCCGGTTCTCTCCAGATAATAGTGCCTGTTTGATAATTTACTTTTTCACCATTTTGATCTACACTTTTACCATTACTCTCCATTATTGCTTGTTGCAAATAAGCAGGGAATCTATGCAAATATTGGCTATATGGTATAAGTGCTTCACTTTCAGCACCAAAAAAGTTATTGTACCAGATACCTATTAAGGCTAGAAGTACAGGAATATTATCTTCAAAATCAGCATCTTTAAAATGCGTATCCATTTTGTGTGCACCCGCTAAAAGATCTTCAAAGTTGTTGTACCCAACAGCCAATGCAATTGAAAGACCTACAGAACTCCATAGAGAAAAACGACCTCCTACCCAATCCCACATAGGGAACACATTATCTGAGTATATCCCAAAATCGCTTACTGCTTCCAAATTTGTCGAAACAGCAACAAAGTGTTTTGAAACTGCTTCTGATTCTGACCCGTTACCTGAAAATTTGCTTAAGAACCATTTCCTAGCAGTAGTTGCATTTGAAATGGTTTCCTGAGTTGTAAATGTTTTAGAAACAATTACAAAAAGTGTGGTTTCAGGATTAAGGGACTGTAAAGACTCATAAACGTGATCTCCGTCAACATTAGATATAAAATGCACTTTTAAGTGATTTTTATAATACGCCAATGCTTCAGCTACCATTGCCGGCCCAAGATCAGAGCCGCCTATCCCTATATTGACTACATCGGTTATTGCCTTACCCGTATAGCCTTTATGGCTCCCTTCAATAATCTTTTCGGTAAAAGATTTAATCTTTTTCTTTACAGAATTAATTTCAGGAATTACATTTTCACCATCCACCTCAACTTTAGAATCTGATGGAGCACGCAATGCTGTATGCATAACGGCGCGGTCTTCAGTTTCATTAATATGATTACCACCATAATAATCTTTAATGGCATCATCTAATTTCATTTCCTTAGCAAACTCCAGCAATAAATCTTTTGTTTTAGAAGTAATGCGGTTCTTACTATAGTCCACATAAAAATCTTCCCACTTTATAGTGAATTGAGAAGCTCTCTTTTCATCCTGAAATAATTCTTTCATTTCAGTATCCTTGGTAGATTTAAAATGCTCCTTTAAATTTTTCCAGGCTGCTGTTTGGGTTGGGTTGATTTTATGCATGGCTTTATAAGATTTTTTCAAAATTAATGCTATCCAACTGTTGTTTAACAGGTTCTATCTGCGCAAAATATTCTGGCTGTAATGATTTACTTAGTGGTTCTGATGTAGGTAAGTCTTGTTTAAATGGGTCTACTTGTTTTCCATTTTTCCAAAATCTGTAGCAAACATGTGGTCCAGATGTATTTCCTGTCATCCCCACAAATCCTATAACTTCCCCTTGGCGTACATAATCTCCACGTTTTACAGAGCGTTTGCTCATATGTAGATATTGTGTCTCATAAGTGCCGTTATGTCTAATTTTTACATAATTGCCATTACCCCCACGATACTCTGATTTTATAACCGTACCATCTGCTGTTGCCATTATAGGAGTTCCTACAGCACCTGCAAAATCTGTCCCTTTGTGAGGTCTTATTCGATTACCATAATATGCAATACGACGCTTTAGATTGTAACGGGAAGATATTCTACTGAATTTTAAAGGTCCCTTTAGAAAAGCTCTTCTCAGATTATTCGCCTCATCATCAAAGTAGTCAAATTTACCTGGGATGGAATCATTACCATATCTAAAAGCGTAAATGGGTTTTCCCTTATGCTCAAACCAACAGGCCTTTATATTGCCAAAGCCTGCAGGAATAGTATCATTTACATATCTTTCTGTATACACCACCTTAAATTTATCTCCTGCCTGAAGGCGAAAGAAATCTATTGTCCAAGCATAAATATCTGCCATGTTGTAGGCCACATTAATATTTAGACCCAGATCTTCAAAAGTGGTCGAAAGATTATCGTTTATTGTGCCTGAGGCTGAACGCTCTAATACTGTGACGGGTCTTTTCTTGGCCGCAGCTTTTACTTCTTTTTCAAAATCTAGAACCACATAATCTATTTGGTTTTGTTCATAGATAAACACTTGTGCCTGTTCCAATGAATCTTTAGATTTTAATAACGTATAGGGTTTGCCCATGCGAATAAGACGTGTGTCAAATATATCCTTTACAGAATCTGTAATCTCTTGGATAGTCGCATAATCAATACCGTTTTCAAAAAGAATTTGGCCAAAACTATCCCCTTTTTGAACAGTATCCCGCTCTACAATGTAATCATCCATAATATAACCGTATTCCTTAACGATTACGGGCGCTGGTTCTGGGATCTTGGCTATTGGTTCTTGTTTAACTTCGTCATCGGCACAGGAAAAGACAACAAATGTAAGTAGTAGTAGGTAACTAAGCTTTTTCAATTTAGGCAATTTAATTTTTTATATTCATTTCATTTTAAACGTGTTGTCCCCAATTTTTCAATTCCTCCCGAGTCCATAAATCAGGAAAAAAAATACGCTTTTGATATTTGGGATGCATATATTTTGTCCAGTCGCTTCCTCCAGTTGCCTCTATGGGCTCCTTACCTTGGTTTAAATAATAACTGGCAGCCCGATAATGAGACATAACCCATTTTATGTTCACAGTATGATCATAATGACGCATAGCTTCCCGCAACTTGGTGTTTTCTTGATCAACCTGAGGCAGGGTCTTGAATTTAGCGTACAAATTTAAGGTATTATATTCTTTTATAAACCGAATGAACTCGTCCTTATAACGCACTTCAAACTGATTTAATGTGTACGATTTTGTTCCAGTCTCATAATCTTTACCTGCAGCCTGCCAATATAAGTGCTCAAAGGCGTAATCATAGGATGTTTCCCGGTCTATAGTTTCTCTAAAACGAGCGTCAATCAGATTTATAAGATTGGTCGAGGCAAATTCAATTTTACGGTATTGCGCACTTTGAAATCCACTCGCGGGACTTAATGTACGCCTAAACTTAAGATATTGATCCATATCCATCCCCTCGCGCATTATTGTAAAAGAACCGGTGAGCATATCAAAATACCTACTTATACGCTGTAGCTTAGAAGCAAAAAATTGAGTGGTAAGGTTTTCACAATGTGCTACCTGTTCTATTTCCCACAGTATCATTTTAAAAAGAAGCTCATTTATTTGATGGTACATAATAAATACCATCTCATCTGGAATTAGTGTGCGCTGTACCTGAAGATTTAGAAGAGCATCTGTCTGAATATAATCCCAATAATCAATAGGTTTACTGTGTACAAAACCTTCTAATTGATTATCCAAATCCTGACCCATAGCGTCAAATTTTTCGCTTAAGGCATCAATTTGCTTCTGTACGTCCTGGGAAATTTTAGTCATTTAATCCTGAATAATTAAAAAGGGATGCTTTAATCCTTTAAAGCCTTCAATATCTGCTTTTAATGAGCCCACAGCAAGCTCTGCTTTTACACGCAAAGGTATTTTATTTTTATCATCACTAATCCAAATGGTTAGACTTTCTTGCTCTTTAAAAACCCGACCCGCCTGTACATATGGCCTAAATATAAGAGATGCAACCTTACCAAATTTTGTGCGGATGACTTCCTTGCCCAAAAATTTTAATTTAAACTGAAAATTTTCTTCATCAAAAAACATATTCAGAACCGTTTCATCACCTTCTCTAAGGGTGGAAGTATCTAATTTGTCCCTTAAATAATAAAAGGAAGAAATCATATCATGCACATTGGGTTCGGTTGAAAGAGTACTCCTTTTATCGTGCTTACGATCAAAAATTGCGGCTTTATTAGCGCGTTGATCAAAGTCTATAATTTTATCTTTAGTATGCCCCCCCTCATCTATTTTTCGTACGAATTTATAGGGCAGAATGGTTTGTCTATCTACGAAAGTTTCATAATAATCTTCCACTTTAAAGAAAAAACGGGAAACTCCCGTTGTACGTCCATATCCTTTTACATGAAAAACCGGTTTGCTTTTATAAACATCGTTTTTAACTGTAAGAGTTGCCTCCCCTGCATTTAGCATTCCATAATGTATCCTGAACAGAAACCACTCTCCATCTTCGAAAGCATCCTCTTGAGCAGAAGATGCAGCGCAGACTAAAAAAGCAAAAATCAAAATGTATAATCTTCTCATAACACAAATTTTAATTTGGGATTTTTTTAGCTTCACAATTACAAGAGTTGTTCCAAAAATACCTATTCCCATTCTAAAACAATCAGGAAAGCCGGCTTTTGGTTTTATTAAAACAAAAACTTCGCCATTTTAACGGCGAAGTTTCATTTAAATTATTATTTGTGTCCTGCTTAAAGAGTTCCCCTAGCTTCTTGTTCTCTTTCAATAGATTCAAATAGGGCCTTAAAATTACCGGCACCAAAACCTTTTGCACCCATACGCTGTATGATTTCAAAAAACAGAGTTGGTCGATCCTGAAGTGGCTTCGTAAAAATCTGAAGTAGATAGCCCTCTTCATCTGCATCTACGAGTATTGAAAGTTCTTGCAGTTTATTGAGGTCCTCTTTCATCGTATCCATATGTGCGCCCAGTCTCCCCGGAATATCATCGTAATATGCCTGAGGCGGAGGCGGTAAAAACTCTACTCCTCGTGCCCGCAAAACAGAAACTGTTTTTACTATATCATCTGTTGCAACGGCAAGATGTTGCACCCCGGGACCTTCGTAAAAATCAAGATATTCTTCTATCTGGGATTTTTTAATTCCCTCTGCCGGTTCATTTATGGGGAATTTGATTCTACCATTACCATTACTCATTACTTTACTCATCAAAGCCGAATACTCTGTGGTAATTTGCTTGTCATCAAAAGTTAGAAAGTTTACAAACCCCATCACTTCTTCATACCATTTAACCCAGGTGTTCATCTCGCCCCAGCCCACATTGCCCACCATATGGTCAATGTATTTTAAACCTGTAGGCTCAGGATTGTAGTCTGATTCCCATTTTCTAAAACCGGGCATAAACTGCCCCTTGTAATTCTTACGCTCTACAAACATATGTACCGTTTCGCCATAAGTATATATACCGGAACGCACGATTTCCCCATCCTCGTCTTTTTCAACCTTAGGCTCCATAAAAGGTTTAGCACCCCTTTTTGTAGTTTCTTCAAAAGCACTGCGGGCGTCTTCTACCCAAAGTGCAACTACTTTAACGCCATCACCGTGTTTAACGATATGATCATTAATAGGTGAATCGCTATTTAAAGGCGAAGTAAGCACCAGGCGTATTTTATCTTGCTTCAGCACATAGCTTACCCGATCTTTTTGACCGGTTTCTAGGCCGCTGTAAGCAAAAGATTGAAAGCCAAACGCTGTCTTGTAAAAATGAGCAGCCTGCTTGGCGTTACCTACGTAGAATTCTACATAATCTGTACCAAGAAGCGGAAGAAAATCCTGCGCTCCTTCAAATATTTTTTCGAGTCCGTAATCAACGGATTTTAGTTCTTTACTCATTGTACTGTTATTTTTTAGCCCTGATTGCAGCGGCATCCTTTTTACCGATTGCTGAGTGATTTGCTTTTAAAGCAAATCTATCGAAGCATCGTGAAAAAGATACAGCGGAAAGCAGGATTAAGCTTCTAATAATTATTAAAGATTTTAGTGGGGTAACCACGATTTATAATACGTCTCATCTGCAATAGGCATAGCGTCTTCACAAATCTGAAGCGGTTTAAACGTGTCTACCATTACAGCAAGTTCTTCGGTTTCTGTTTTACCTATACTTCTCTCTACCGCCCCAGGATGCGGCCCATGAGGAATACCCGCTGGGTGTAAAGAAATATGACCAGCCTCTATATCATTACGGCTCATAAAATCCCCATCTACATAATACAATACCTCATCACTATCTATATTACTATGGTTATAAGGTGCCGGAATACTTTGCGGATGATAATCATATTTGCGAGGGCAAAAACTGCATACCACAAATGCGTCTGTCTCAAAAGTCTGGTGCACTGGTGGCGGCTGGTGAATTCGCCCTGTAATGGGTTCAAAATCATGAATTGAAAACGCATAAGGGTAATTATACCCATCGTACCCAACTACATCAAAGGGATGCGTTGCATAAATCATATCAAAAATTTCATCTTGCTTCTTGATCTTCATTAAAAATTCCCCTTTCTCATCATTTGTTTCAAGCTCTTGGGGTCTTCTTAAATCGCGCTCACAAAATGGGGCATGTTCTAGTAACTGACCAAACCAATTGCGATATCTTTTTGGTGTATATATAGGCCTTCTGGATTCTACTATAAACAAACGATTATCTTCACCCTCAAAGTCTATTTTATATATTGTCCCTCGAGGAATCAATAAATAATCTCCATATTTAAAATCAAGATTTCCTAAATGAGTACGAAGTTTACCAGTCCCTTTGTGAATAAAAAGAAGTTCGTCTGCATCACTATTTTTATAAAAGTATTCTTGAGTTTTTTGCTTTGGCGCAGCCAAAATAATTGTACAATCGCTGTTGGTTAGAATAGGCTTTCGACTTTTGAGATAGTCCTGCTCTGGTTTTACTTCAAAGCCTCTAAAGCGGTATGATTGAATGTGATTTGCCTTGGCTATTTTTGGTTTTACACTATAACTGTCCTTTATCTGTTTTACTTGTGTGGGACGGTTTTCATGATACATATTGGTATACATACCGTCAAAACCAATGGTGCCAAAAAGCTGCTCATAATACAAGTCGCCATTTAGCTTTTTAAATATTGTATGTCTTTTGGGCGGAATTTTGCCCAATTTATGGTAGAATGGCATAATTAAAATTTTGAATGCCGCAGTTAAGTGAAGATTTTACATTTTTTCAGTCTTATTTATAATAAATGAAAAGCTGAATTAATAAATTCTTCTAAATCGACATCATTACTAACAAATATCGTAAAAAAAGATGTCAAGAAGGACAATTTTTTCTTAAAACCAAAATCCCAAACTAAAATACCAGAAGCTTTCATCAAGTTCGGGAGAATAGGATAATTTTGTTTGAAGAGGTCCCACAAAAGTTTCTAATCCATAACCTATAAAATAGCCAGTATAATCTGGTGTGCTAAACCAATTGCCACTAGAAAAAAGCTTGTTTTCTATATTAGCAACGTTTGCTCCAGCGTTAATGTGGTTCTTTTTGTAAAAGTTATAATCAAATGTAATTCCCGCCTTTACATAACCGTCGCCTGAAGCACTTATAAAATCGTATCCATAAAATGGGATGATATTATTGATGAAATCATTACCCCAACCTCCTAGATTAAAATCCAAGGAATTAATGCGTTCACCGCTAATTTTAAATCCTCCTTCATTTTCTAAAAGCATACTTAATCCGGGTAAAATAGGAGTTGCATATTTTAATGAAGCCCTCCCAATAGAAAACTGATTAAAATTTTCTGTATAATCTGAAGAAAAAACATAGACATGAAAGTCCCCATCAAAATACCATCCTTTAGTAGGGAAATATTTATCATCAAAGGTATCTAGCCTAAGCTTACCAAAGGCACTGTAATAATTGCTGTTTTCAAAATAAAACTTCTCATTATCACTATCTTCATTACTTATTGTTTCAGTTTCTATAGCCAGAAATTTATGTTCTATTCCCAAGTCTAATGAAAACTGCTTCTCAAAAAGGGTTTGAATATATAGCTGGTTAGTAAAATCTGCATATTCTACTGTAATGTTATTTATACCCGTTAGCGGTACTTCTGAAAGCTGTTCTATAAAACGAGCATTAACCCGTTTTTCAAAACTGTCATAACTGGATTTAAATCCAAAACTAACATAGAATCCATTATCACTGTAATAGTCTAACTCGTATCTAATATTATCCCCCAACTTCAAATCCAGAGAAACCACATCATTTTTAAAAAGCAATCTTTTTGCTGTAATATTTCCCAAGGCAGAACTTTTGTAAAGATTGTCATAATGTATTCCTGCTCTAACATACATGGTAATGTCACTTTCCCTCACTTCCAGTTCCAGATGCTGTCCTACACCATCATACCGCTCAAGCTTATGGTTAATGCGTTCGAAATTACCTGTGGCTGCTAGATTATTTATTCCTTTAAATAATTTCTCGTAAGTTGTTTTAGCGGGTGGTTTTATCTTTAACTTTCCCAAAATATAAGAGCGCGTATAGTATGTATTGCCTTTAATATTGACGCTTTTAAGGTAGAGGCTATCACTAGCCTCATTATTTAAAGGAGGTTTAGTGTAAAATCCTTTTTGTCTTGCTGCCAATGCCTGAAGTTCACCTTGAAACTCTTCTGCTTTTTTTTCTCCTCCTTCGATAATTTTACCACCCAGATCAAAATCCACAACGCTAAAACCGGCAATATCCGGTTTTATGTATATGTCTGTTTTACTGGCTTTGTCTGCCATTGCCTGAATAGTACGATAATTATTAATCTGAATAAGTATCTCTGGGGCTGTGGCGAGTTCCTTACGATCGCGCAAATCATCCTGGACATCTACACCAATTATAAAATTAGCCCCTCTTTTGCGAAGCTCCTCTACTGGATAATTATCTGTCACCCCACCATCAATAAGCACTCGATCATTTATTATTACTGGACTGAATAATGACGGCAATGCACCACTAGCAGTAATTGCCTGTGGGAGATACCCATGATCCAAAACAACAGCTTCACCCTTTTCTATATCTGTAGCCATACAAAAAAAGGGGATTGGGAGCTTACTAAAATCCTCTACTTGATTTACGTGTTCGGTAAGTCTTGAAAAAAGATTATAAATATTTTGACCTTTAGAAAGTGCCGACGGAAATGATATTTTAAAATTATTAAAAGGTAGGGTTATGGCATACTTTTCAGCATCTTCCTTCTCATAAAAAGTTTGTGATTCCCGGGGCAGATTATCCTGAATAAGACGGTCAAAATCTACAGCTTTAAATATGGAGTCTAATTGGCTTGCTGTATAACCAGACGCATATAGCGCTCCTATGATGGCCCCCATGCTTGTCCCTCCTATATAATCTATTTTAATACCTGCCTTCTCAATTTCTTTTAGTGCTCCAATATGCGCAAGACCTTTTGCACCTCCACCACTTAGCACTAAACCAACCTTAAGTTTTTGATCTGTTTGACCATAACTTACCAAAGGCATACAAAGCACTAGAAGCAAAAAAATTAATCTCATTTATTTTTTTTATAGTGATCTAAGATAATTCGAGCTTTAGCAGGGCCAATTACTTCTATCAGATTTTTTTCAGAGGCTTCTTTAACCTTTGATACAGAACGAAAATTTTTCAATAATTCAATAACAGTTTTTTCTCCAATTCCTGGAATATTCTCCAGTTCAGTACCCAGAGCTGCACTGCTTCTTTTATTTCGGTGAAAAGTTATACCAAATCTATGTGCTTCATTTCTTAATTGCTGAATAACACGTAAAGTTTCACTCTTTTTGTCCAAATATAAAGGAATAGAGTCTCCAGGATAATATATTTCCTCTAATCTTTTAGCAATCCCAACGATAGCAATTTTACCTCTTAAACCTAATGTTTCAAGAGCTTTCACACCTGAGGAAAGTTGACCTTTACCGCCATCTACTATTATAAGTTGAGGTAAATCTTCATCTTCATTTAGCAGCCTCCTATATCTGCGAAAAACGACCTCTTCCATAGAGGCAAAATCATCTGGCCCAGTTACTGTTTTAATATTAAATTTCCGGTAATCCTTTTTACTGGGCTTGCCATCTTTAAAAACCACACAAGCGGCTACGGGATTAGTCCCTTGTATGTTTGAATTATCAAAACATTCAATATGCCTCGGCTCCTGGTTTAAACGCAAATCTGCTTTCATTTGTGCCATCAACCTATTCACATGGCGATCTGGATCTACTATTTTAGCCTGTTTAAAACGCTCCATTCTAAAATATTTGGCATTTCTTTCAGATAGTTCTACAATTCGCTTTTTGTCCCCAAGTTTAGGAACCGTGACCTGAACTGTTTCGCCTACGTCTATTTTAAAAGGCGCATAAATCTCTGGAGATTGAGAATTGAAGCGTTGTCTAATTTCGACTACACCAATTTCCAGTAATTCTCTATCAGATTCTTCTAATTTTTTTTTTATTTCAAGTGTGTGGGATCTAATTATCGCTCCATGGGAAAGTTGTAAAAAATTAATGTATCCATACCCCTCATCTGATATTATACTAAAAACATCTACGTTATTTATTTTAGGATTTACAACAGTACTTTTTGATTGATAACCTTCTAATACATCAATCTTATCTTTTATACGCTGCGCATCTTCAAACTCCATATTATCTGCATGCTGCTTCATTTTATTTCGAAAACGGTGCAGCGAATCTTTAAAATTCCCTTTTACAATCTCCCGTATGGCATTAATATTATCGTTATAATCCTCTTCAGTTTGATTTGCTTCACACGGCCCTTGGCAATTACCTAAATGATATTCAAGACATACTTTATACTTGCCAGATTGTATTTTATCTGGAGCCAGATCATAATTACAAGTGCGTAACTGGTAAAGCCCTTTAATCAGATCCAGAAGGGTGTGAACTGTTTTCATACTGGTAAAAGGACCATAATATTCACTCCCGTCCTTTATTAATCTACGCGTAGGAAAAACCCGCGGAAACCTTTCGTTCTTTATGCAGATCCAAGGATAACTTTTATCGTCCTTGAGCATTACATTATAGCGGGGCTGATATTTTTTTATCAGGTTGTTTTCAAGCAAAAGGGCATCTGTCTCACTATTTACGACAATATGCTTTATCTGGTATATTTTCTTAACCAGAACGTGAGTGCGTGCATTATCATGCTTTTTAGTAAAATAGGAAGCTACCCGCTTCTTTAAATTTTTAGCCTTGCCCACGTACAACAACTTCCCGTTTTTATCATAGTATTGATAAACCCCAGGGCTATTGGGCAACGTCTTTAACTGTATTTCAAGATCTGGTTGTTTCACAACTCAAATTTAATGCTAATTGATTTCTTACAAAATAAGTGCTTGTTGCTTTGTACTCTTTAATTGTAAATATTAAGCACGAGAACTGCAAATCATGTGAGATTATTTAATTTCTTTGCTGTATTGATGTTTTTTCAACTCTTTTCTTCTCATACTTTTGTTAAATTACCCCCTTATGACCTACTGATTTTATTAACTTGCAGATGTGAAAAAGAATATAATAGGCCGTACAGATAAAGCAGACTTTCCAAAACTTGGATTTGAAAACATCGATGTAAAAATTGATACAGGAGCTTACACCTCATCCATACATTGCAATCATATAAGAGAAGAAGACGAAAAATTGTGCTGTACTTTTCTTGATCCGCAACACCCAGATTATAATGGGCAGGAAATGGTTTTTAACTCCTATGATATAACAGCGGTAAAAAGCAGTAACGGTGAAATTCAGTCAAGATATATGGTACAGGCTGATATTAAAATCTTTGCAAAAATTTATAAAATATCTCTTACTTTGAGCTCGCGTGAAGATATGCGCTTTCCAGTCTTAATAGGACGAAAATTTTTAACTAAAAAATTTATAGTGGATACCGAATTAACAGATGTATCCTACAATCAAAAACTCCATGAATATAAAAATCCTATCGAGGAATAGTAATCTTTATTCTACAGCACGATTAATCGAAGCGGCAAAAAAACGCAAACACGAAGTAGAAGTAATAGATCCTCTTAAGTGTGATCTCATTATTGAGAAGAAAAAACCTTCGGTGTATTATAAAGGTAGATATTTATCAGATACAGATGCTGTAATACCTCGAATAGGCGCCTCAATAACATATTATGGAACAGCCGTTGTAAGACAATTTGAAATGATGGGCTGTTTTACCACTACAGAATCTCAAGCACTTGTACGAAGTAGGGATAAATTGAGGAGCCTACAGATTCTTTCCCGCGCAAGACTAGGTTTACCTAAAACAGTTTTTACCAATTATTCACGGGATGTGGAAGAAATTATTGAGCACGTAGGTGGCGCACCACTTATCATAAAACTGCTTGAAGGTACGCAAGGGTTGGGTGTAGTACTTGCAGAAACTAAAAATGCTGCGGAATCTGTTATAGAAGCTTTTAATGGATTACAGGCCCGTGTTATTGTCCAAGAGTTTATAAAAGAGGCTAAAGGTGCAGATATAAGAGCATTTATTGTAGATGGACAAGTGGTAGGCGCTATGAAACGCCAAGGAAAGGAAGGTGAATTTCGTTCTAACTTGCACCGAGGAGGATCAGCAACTGTTATTCAATTAACCGATGATGAAGAAAATGCTGCCATAAAAGCTGCCAAGGCAATGGGTCTTGGAGTTGCCGGTGTGGATATGCTACAAAGTACACGCGGCCCTCTTATTTTAGAAGTAAATTCTTCCCCTGGATTAGAAGGCATAGAAAAAGCCACACATAAGGATATTGCTAAAAACATCATACGTTATATAGAGCGCGGAATTTAATTTATGGCGTACATAGACGAAAACAATATTTTAACCATATTAGGAGAGGAAATCCCCCCTGGCGGCAAAAAGACTGTCAATTTTAATATGGCAAAACTCTACACTACAACTTCAGTAGAGGTGCCAATTGTTATTCACCGCTCAAAAAAGCCAGGACCTTGTATTTTAATCACGGCAGGCATACACGGAGATGAATTGAGCGGAGTTGAAATCGTAAGACAAATTATTGCCAAAAAAATAAATAGGCCTGCAAGAGGGACTATCGTATGTATTCCTGTTCTTAATGTGTTTGGTTTTCTCAATATGACACGTGCTTTTCCTGATGGCAGAGATCTTAACAGGATGTTTCCCGGAACAAAAAATGGATCTTTAGCTAGTAGATTTGCCTATCACTTTGTAAATAAAATATTGCCCATCGCAGATTTCTGTCTTGATTTTCATACTGGCGGAGCAAGTCGCTTTAATGCAGCTCAAATACGTGTAGATCAAGACGATGCAGAATTGGTGAAATATGCCAAAATATTTAATGCCCCTTTTATCTTTTACTCTAAGAATATTTCAAAATCCTATCGAGCGACCTGTAGTCGTCTAGACAAACCCATTTTACTCTTTGAAGGTGGAAAGTCTCAGGTAAGTGACAAGCAGATTGCCAGAGAAGGTGTTTTTGGAACAATGCGCATTCTTAATCATTTTGGTATGCTCAAAAATGATTTTGATATACCAAAGTCCAATCCAAACACGGTACTTATTAAAAACAGCACTTGGATAAGAGCTAAATACAGTGGGCTTTTACATCTAAAATCATCCTGCGGTAGTTTAGTGGAAAAAGGTCAGATTATAGCGACCATAACCGATCCTTACGGAAGTTTTAGCCATCAAGTAAAAAGCCCAAATTCCGGGTATCTCATCAATGTAAATGAAGCATCTTTGGTTTATCAAGGTGATGCCATTTTTCATATTTCGACAACAGCTTCAGAAAATGCAAAAAATACTACTGCGAAATAAGTATAAAGAGCTTAGAAAAAGAGTTTCTTTAGATGAACTTGAAGAAAAGAGCATTGCAATTGCTAATCAAGCTTTGCAAATGGAACAACTTTGGAATAAAGAATTCTACCATATTTTTCTGCCTATTTCAAAACATAAAGAAATCAATACAGAGCCTATTTTGAGCATCTTAAATGGGATGGACAAAAATATCGTGATATCAAAAAGCGATTTTCTCACCGGCGAATTGACCCACTACCTTTTAACAGACAATACCACGATAAAGGTAAATGAATGGGGCATCCCTGAACCTGAAAAAGGAATTATTATTGATGTAAAACAATTAGATGTAGTATTTGTTCCGCTGTTAGCCTATGATCTTAAAGGTACAAGAATCGGATATGGGAAGGGCTTTTACGACAGATTTCTCAAAAAATGTCGTGAAGATTGTCTAATAATTGGTTTATCAATATTTGAACCAGAATCAGAAATCGATAAAAATGAACATGATGTTGCACTAACACATTGTATAACAGATAACAAAATTCATTTTTTTTAAGTGATTATTTAATTTTTTTATATCTTGGTCGTCCCAAGTCAAAATTGAATGGTCATTATGCCTACTAAAAAACGCAGCCGCTTTATGTCTTTACTTGGCGGTTCTCACCCACCGCCTGAGCCACAGGAACAGGAAAAGTTTTATTATGAACAGATTGCTGCCATTACCGGTGCTGGTGGATGGCACGTTGATTTTCAAGAAAAGAAAACTTACTTCGATAAACAATTAAGAGTCACATTAGAAACTCCTGAAGACTATCGTCCTTCACTTAAACATACGCTCCATTTTTATGATATGGAGTTTCACGAGGTTGTACAAGAGAATTTTAATAAATTAAAAAAAGGTGTCCCTTATGACCATGAGGTCAAAATGGTTACTTACACCAATAAAATTTTCTGGGCTAGATCCATTGGTAAACCTGTCAAAGATAAGAAAGGGAATCTTGTGGCCTTAAGAGGCGTAATTATAAACATTGACGAAGAGAAGAAAAAGGAAATTGCACTGCAGAAATCTCTTGAAATCATAGAAGCAAATAATAGCCGCCTTTTTAAATTTGCTAATTATGTTTCACACAACCTCAAATCTCACGTTAATAATCTGGAGTTAACATCACAACTTGTAGACGAAGATAGTCTTCAAGAAGAACAGAAAGAGCTTTTTAATAATTATCGTGAAATTGCCAAAAGCCTTTCAAGAACGGTAGCTCAACTTAACGAAGTTGTTTCTATACAGAACCGTGGTTCAGAAAAAAAGGTAAAGATAAACTTAGAAGATGTTCTTAATAAATGCACTGGAGAACTACAGGCTTTGATCTCAAAGGAAGATGCATACATATATTCTGATTTTTCAGAAGTTCCGGAGGTAGAATATATTCCGGATTTTATGGATAATATTTTCTTTACGCTTATTAAAAATGGTATCTCAAACAAACAACCAGATAGAAAACCGGAAATAAAGGCATATAGTCTAGAGGAAGACGGAAAATTTTCAATAATTATTGAAGACAATGGTGTGGGCATCAATATGGAAAAAGATGGAGACCGAATCTTCCATATGAGTAAGAGCAGTAGTTATGATTCTAATAATGAATCTGTAGGTCTTTTTATTGTTAAAAACCAGGTAGAAGCATTAGGCGGAAAAATAGCTATTGAAAGCAGGGAAGGCTATGGCTCAAAATTTATTATCACTTTATAAAACTCCTAACATTTAAATTTTCTAAAGTGATTTAACCTCAACTATTAATCACAAGGTAAAATCTATATTTTTAAAAAGATAAGCAATGCTTTTTAAACCTCTGTTTTAACCTCGGTTTCTTGATTTTCCTCTATTTCGGGTTTTGCAAATGCCTTTTTATTAAATACAAGAAGTAATCCTACCCCAACACTTATTGCGAAATCGGCAATATTAAATACTGCATTAAAAAAAGTGAAATATTTCCCGCCCCATACAGGTAACCAATCGGGCAAGTATCCATTCCAAATAGGAAAATAAAGCATGTCCACCACCTTACCGTGAAAAAGAGTGCCATAGCCTCCTTCTGCAGGCATAAAAGTAGCCAAGTTGTTGTGACTGTCATCGAAAATCAATCCGTAGAAAACCGAATCTATAATATTACCAAATGCCCCTGCAAAAATCATAGCAATGGCCACAATTAATATTCTTGAACCATTTTTACGCACTGTGTCATAAAGCCAGTAACCTATTAATGGTAAAATACCTATTCTAAAAAGAGTAAGAATAAGTTTACCATAATCGCCAGGTATCTTAGCACCCCAAGCCATACCTTCATTTTCTACAAAGAGAATTTTGAACCAATCAAAAATCACTTTCTCATCTCCAAGAACAAAATGTGTTTTGATATAGAATTTGCTGATCTGGTCAATCAGCAATATAAGAAGGACAATGCCAAGGGCTTTTTTAAAGGACATGAATTACTTCATTTTAGAGAAGGGCAAAAATAGCTAATTATTTTGACTGTACGACGGCTATATTGCCATCTATGCTTGTTAATGTCAAACTGTGCTGACCTGCATCTATATTGTCAACGACCATTTTACCATTTCTGGTATGTGCGCTTATTTTACAGTTTTGAGTTTTTGCAAGAATATTACCCGTTTCCGTATTGATGACTCCGCTACCTATGAAATCATCTAACCTGCAATCGCCACTGGATAAATTAAAATTTATATAGTCAAATCTACCCACTGCACTTATGGATGCCAAAGCAGATTTTACCCAAAGTTCAAAACCTTCTGGGACTGTTATGCTTAAAACCACAGACATAACCTTATGTGCGGCTAATTTATCATCTATCTTCTCATAATCAGGAGAACGTCCAGAAGTAATGTTTAAAAGATTGTTTTTTACTTCGGTATTTATCAAGAAAGTTTCGAATGTCTCGCCTTCAATACCGGAAGTAATGGTTATTTTATCTGTGGGAGCAGCACTTATTTCAGCTTTAAAAACGGCATCAGAATCAATAAATATTCCCTTTACACCAACTGTATCTAAAGTTGAATTAATTCTCTTCTGCCCATAAATGGTAGCAGAAAATATTATAAAAATGCAAAACACGATTTTTTTAATCTTAAATACCATATTTCTCTTAAAAACAAAAAACGCTCCAAGATTGTCATCAGGAGCGTCATTTAAAAATATTTTTGTTTCAAATTACTTCTGCAGGTTTTTTGCCTCAATACTTAGAGTGGCATGTGGAACCAATTTAAGTCGTTCTTTAGAAATTAATTTTCCTGTTACTCTGCAAATGCCATATGTTTTATTCTGAATACGGACTAAAGCATTTCTAAGGTCTCTTATAAATTTTTCTTGTCTAATGGCCAAGGCAGAGTTAGCTTCTTTACTCATAGTCTCACTACCCTCTTCAAAAGCTTTAAAAGTAGGGGAAGTATCATCTGTCCCATTGTTTCCGTTGTTCATATATGCACTTTTAATCAAATCCAGATCATTTTGAGCTTTATCAATCTTATTCTGAATAAGTACACGGAACTCTTCTAGTTCTGCATCACTGTATCTTTCTTTAGTTTCAGTTGTCATAATATTAATGTTTTTTAATAGAAAGCTTCGTTTCTACGTCATCAAAAGTAATATCTATACCGTTAGTTACCTGATCTGCCAAATCAAGAACTGCAGTAAGGGTTTCATTCTTAATATATTCCATATTTTCTGATATAGCTTTCTCTACCTTACCATCTTTCTGGAATTTTACGTCAATTTTATCAGTTACTTCAAATCCAGAGTCCTTTCGTAAATTCTGAATACGATTAACTAGTTCTCTAGCAACTCCTTCACTTCGCAAAACTTCTGTTAGGGTAACATCGAGGGCAACTGTTAAAGAACCGCTAGAGGCCACTAACCAACCCTCAATATCTTGAGATGTGATGTCTACATCATCTACATCCAAATTAACAATTTTTCCGTTAATGTCAATAGGGATTTGCCCCTCTTTTTCAATTATCGCTATATCTTCGGCGTCCATAGACATTATCTTACTGGCTATCAGCTTCATATCTTTGCCAAAACGAGGTCCTAAAACCTTAAAATTGGGCTTAATATTCTTAACAAGTATACCAGAAGCATCATCAATAAGTTCGATTTCCTTCACATTTACCTCAGATTTTATCAAATCCTGAACAGCAAGTATCTCATTCCGTTGCGTTTCATCCAGAACAGGAATCATCACACGTTGCAAGGGTTGACGCACTTTAATTTTCTCTTTTGCACGTAGTGAGAGTACAAGAGAAGATATGGTTTGAGCCTTTTGCATCTTACGCTCTAGCGATTCATCTATATAACTAGTGTCGCTTATGGGGAAATCTGCTATATGTACACTTTCAAAAGATTCTTTACCAGTTATGGCATTTAAATCTTTATATAACCTATCCATATAAAATGGTGCAACCGGCGCTCCCAATTTAGCCACATTTAACAAGCAAGTATAAAGCGTTTGATACGCTGAAATTTTATCTGGACCATATTCTCCCTTCCAAAATCTTCTCCTACTCAAACGCACAAACCAATTACTTAAGTTTTCCTGAACAAATTCTGAAATTGCTCGAGTAGCTTTTGTGGGCTCATAATCTGCATAGAAAGAATCAACCTTTGCGATTAGAGTCTGTAATTCTGAAAGTATCCAGCGATCTATTTCCGGTCTATCTTCAATTGCTAAATCTTCTTCAGAATAGTTAAAGCTATCCAGATTGGCGTATAGAGCAAAAAATGAATAGGTATTATATAATGTGCCAAAAAACTTGCGCTGAACTTCGGTTATACCATCTAGATCAAATTTGAGATTGTCCCAGGGATTTGCATTGGTAATCATATACCAGCGTGTCGCATCTGCTCCAAAAGTATCTAAGGTTGTAAACGGATCAACTGCATTACCCAATCGCTTGGACATTTTCTGACCGTTCTTATCTAAAACGAGACCGTTAGAAACTACATTTTTATAAGCTACATCATCAAATATCATAGTAGCTATAGCATGCAATGTATAGAACCAACCTCGAGTCTGATCAACACCTTCTGCTATAAAATCTGCTTTACGCCAGGTATTTTCAACCTTTTCTTTATTCTCAAATGGATAATGCCATTGAGCATAAGGCATACTGCCTGAATCAAACCAGACATCTATAAGGTCTGCCTCACGTTTCATTGGCTTTCCGCTGGGTGAAACTAAAATTATCTCATCAACAACGTTCTTGTGTAAGTCAATATTAGCATAGTTCTCTTCGGTCATGTTGCCCTCTTCAAAATCGGCCAACATATTCTTACTAATAAAACCTGCCTCAAGAGCCTTTATCATTTCTCCTTTAAGTTCAGCTAGAGATCCTATGATAATTTCTTCTTTTCCATCATCTGTTCTCCATATAGGCAATGGAATTCCCCAATATCGAGAACGAGATAAATTCCAGTCGTTGGCATTTGCAAGCCAATTGCCAAAACGTCCTTCCCCTGTTGATTTGGGTTTCCAATTGATTCCTAAGTTCAATTCGTGCATACGATCCCGCACATCAGTAACTTTAATGAACCATGAATCTAACGGATAATACAAAATAGGCTTATCGGTACGCCAGCAATTAGGATAACTGTGAACGTATTTTTCAACCTTGAAGGCTTTATTTTCTGTCTTTAATTTAATAGCCAGTTCAACATCAACTGATTTTTCTGGAGCTTCGCCATCATTATAATATTCATTCTTCACATATTTCCCTCCAAATTCTTTCATCTCTGAACGAAATCTACCTTGTAAATCCACAAGAGGAACAAGGTTTTCATTTTCATCCATAACGAGCATTGGCGGAATTTCTGGTATTGCTTGTTTAGCAACCATCGCATCATCTGCACCAAATGTAGGCGCAGTATGAACTATACCCGTACCATCTTCTGTGGTGACAAAGTCCCCGGCAATTACACGAAATGCATTCTCAGGATTAGAATAAGGCTTTACATAATCTATAACTTGTTCATAACGTGCACCAAGAATATCGCTTCCTTTAAATTCCTTTAGTATCTGATATGGAATCTTTTTATCATTATCATTATAATTCTCAAAGTCAGAATCATTTTCAGCTAGAAAGAATTTTTTGCCAAATTGCTTTGCTACAAGCGGTTTTGCAAGAACTACGTTTATAGGGTCAAATGTATATTGATTAAAAGTTTTGACTACTACATAGTCGATTTTAGCACCTACTGTAAGTGCTGTGTTACTCGGCAACGTCCAAGGGGTGGTGGTCCAAGCAAGAAAATATAAATCCCCATCGATTCCCTTTAAAGTCTCCGGAAGATCTTTGTCTATTACTTTAAATTGTGCCGTAACCGTAGTATCCGTCACATCTTGATAAGTCCCGGGTTGGTTAAGCTCGTGAGAACTTAAACCAGTTCCAGCTTTTGGGGAATAAGGTTGTATAGTATAACCTTTATAGATAAGACCTTTATCATAAATCTGCTTAAGCAACCACCATACACTTTCCATGTATTTAGGCTTATAAGTGATGTAAGGATCTTCCATATCTACCCAATAGCCCATTTGCTCTGTTAGGTTGTTCCATACATCTGTATAGCGCATCACGGCATTGCGACAAGCTTCATTATAATCTTCTACACTTATTTTTTTGCCGATATCTTCTTTAGTAATTCCAAGTTCCTTTTCGACCCCAAGTTCTATTGGGAGACCATGGGTGTCCCAACCAGCTTTGCGCTTTACCTGAAATCCTTTTAGAGTTTTAAAACGGCAAAATATATCCTTAATAGCACGCCCCATAACATGGTGTATACCGGGCATACCATTTGCAGACGGAGGTCCTTCAAAAAAGATATAAGGCTCCTTACCTTCACGACTGCTTATACTCTTTTCAAAAATGTCGTTTTCCTTCCAATAAGAGAGAATTTCTTCAGTTACTTTAGGAAGGTCAAGTCCTTTATATTCAGGGAACTTTGTGCTCATTTTACGCGTTTTCTAATAAGTCTGCGAAATTAAGGAATTTTAGCCAAAAGAAGCTATGTAATAAGATTGGAATGATTTTCAAAACTTAATCCATACTCTCATAAAATCAAAAATTATCTTCTTGATAAAAAACCTGCATAAGTGAAGGTCTTATATATAGAGTATAAATACCCCTATTGCCCCTGGTGGGATAAACTCTATTGGAGAGAAATACAAAAACCAACTCATTATCTGGGTCAGCCCATACATAAGTGCCGGTAAAACCACTATGACCAAAGCTGTTCATGCTGGCTTCTGGTGCTGGAGAAGCCTTATCTATATCAAGGTTTTGATTGTTTAATAATGGTTTATCAAATCCCAATCCCCGTTTATTATCATTTAAAGGATATTGAACTCTTGTAAATTCCTTTAAGGTTCGAGTTGATATATATCTTTTACCTCCATAGACACCCATATTCATATACATTTGCATCAGTTTAGCAAGATCCTCTGCGGTGGCAAATAAGCCCGCATTTCCCGAAACGCCTCCCATTAAACTGGCATTTTCATCATGCACCCAACCTTGCACATAACTTTTTCTATAAACCGAATCTTCTTCAGTAGGAACAATTCTTTCCATTGGAAAATTATGAGCCGCCGGATTGAACATAAACGTATCCGCTCCTAAAGGTTTATAAAAATTATCCTGAACATATTTTTCATACGCAACACCGGTAAGGTTTTCAATTATTTTTGGAAAAAGTAAAAATGATAACCCCGAGTATTTATATTTTTTAATGTCTGAGACAGGAGATCTATTTATTTTTCGGTACATTTTTCTAACAAAACGCTTATTCAAAAATAAATTCTCATAGGTTTGAACCGGAAATCTTTTTGACTTTTCCTGCCTTATAAATCGTTTCTTAAACTTTCCATTTTTCTTTATTACATCGTTTAAAAAAACAATGTAGGATTCTAACCCAGCTTGATGAGCCAAGATTTGCCTAACGGTTAAATCTCTTTTATCTTTTCGATGTCTCCATGGTTTCCAATAGGTGCTGAATTTTTCATCCAATTCTATTTTGCCCTGATCAACCAGTTTCATCACTGCAGGCAGTGTCCCAGCTATTTTTGTTACAGAGGCCAAATCATATAAGTCCGTATTCTTAACAGCAACTATACTATCATAGGTATGGTATCCATACGATTTGTGAAAGATGATTTTCCCTGATTTTGCTACTAAAAGTTGAGCTCCCGGAAAAGCACGTTCATCTATTCCCAATGTCATAATAGAATCAACCTTGTGATCTATAAAAGAACTGTTTAATGGAGAATTTTCCAACAAAACATAATTGGTGGGTTGTTCTTTGATAACCTCAACTTGTGCAATAGCTGATAAACTAGCAATAAGAAAAACCCATCCCGTCAGCATTGAAATTTTCATAATTCGGTATTTGATACCTTAAAACTATAAAATAACTATCCTAAAGTAACAGATAAATAAAGTATTAAATGGAATTCTAGTTTATTTAAATAAAATCTTAAAAGGAATATTTTAACGCTAAAATCAGATTTCTTCCTGGAGCAGAAATCCCAGAAGAATAAGGTCGATAACGCTGGTCTGTAATATTCTCCAAGGCAGCGGTTGCCTGCCAGGCACTGCTTATTTTATACTGAGAAGTAAAATTAACCGTGTACCAAGAGGGAGCGTAAGGATCACCATTTGAGTCAAGCGCATATAAATAGGCATTACTTTGTTGCGAAGGAGCCAATTCATTATAATTTAACTGTCCATTATATTCTGCAAAGGCGTCAAGCTTCAATCTTTTATTTTGCCAAACCAAATGCGTATTGCCAAATAGCGGTGCCGCATGGCGCAGTGGTGCTATACTCCCATCATCCTCTTCTTGATTTCCTTCTACAATGTTTATCTGTGACCTCAAATTTAAATTTTTAGAAAAAATCACGTCCATTCCAGCTTCAAAGCCATAAACTTCTGCGCTTGCAGCGTTCTGTATAGCCTGCACATTACTAGGCTCTCCTTGATAATCTATCACAGTTTGACCATCAAGATTAAAATCTCTCCGCACAAGAGCATTATCTAATTTAGTGTAAAATGCTGCCACATCAAACATTACGGCATCATCAAAATTAAGTGTTACTCCTATTTCACTATTGTAAGCATATTCAGCTTTTAGATCTGGATTGGGAACTACAACCGAACCGGGTTCACTATCAAAAATCTTCCCTACATCATCAATATTAGGTGCTCGAAAAGCGGTTGAGAAATTCAGTTTCCACCCTAAGGTTTTGTTAGTCTGCCAAGCCAGCCCAATTGACCCTGTTAAGTTTCCGGTGCTAATGTCTGCTTCAGAGAAGGGAAAATCATAAAAACGATCATCAAAAGTGGCATCTACAAGAACATGATTATAACGCAATCCAGACTGCAGGTTTAAATTTTCTGCCAGAGAAATTTGCCCACTTGCATATGCTGCCAGAGATTGCCATTTTGAATCATCAGGATAACGAGAAGCATCTGGAGTTTTCTCACCTGTAACAATATTACTTTGTTCCCCTTTAGAATCAATGGTATTCAAAACATATTCCAATCCATAAAACAATTGAGTGCTATTAACATTTTTAGTAAAATCCAATCCTAATGAATAGGCATTTACATGTTCATCTGTATTAAAAAGGATATCCTCTCCAAAATCCCGATCATGACGACTTTCTTCAAAAATCTGAAAAGCTGCGGTTACTTTCGCCTGATCGTATAATTCCCCGTATCCTTTTTTATTAATCTGTAAATTACTTAAAAACCAGTTTTGCGGTCCATAATACCATTCTGCAGAACGCAATTGGCCGTTTCTGGTTCGTGTAAGACGATCATATCTGCTGTAATCTGAAGTTGTACTATAAATAATACCCAAGTTAAAATCCCACAATTCGTTAGGCATAAACCGTACTTTTTGCATCAGATTTATCATATCAAACCCCGTCGGGACTTGCACATTAGGATTATCATTACTAACTATTACGTCTTCCCCATTTATACGTTTTACATATTCCGGTCGTATATAATCTTCCGGCCCGTGGCTTCCCATTCTCAAATCATCATAATCTGAATAACTCACACTGGTTAAAAAAGCCCATTCCTTATTCCCAATATTAAAATCTATATGACCTGTCTTTTCCTCATTCGCAGTTGAATATCTTGCTAAAGCATTCCCTGAAAATGAAAGTCCTTCTGCAAAAGAAAATTTAGGCTGTTGCATATAAAAATTCATTACCCCTCCTATTGCATCACTTCCATAAACTACAGAACCAGGACCTAATAAAACTTCGGCACGCTCTACTGCAAAAGGGTCAATATTTATTACATTTTGGAGATTTCCTGATCTAAAAATTGCTGTATTCATTCGCACACCATCCACAGTAATGAGCAATCTATTTGTGGAAAAACCACGAATCATAGGACTCCCACCGCCCAACTGACTTTTTTGAACATACACCTCTCCACTACTTTCTAAAAGATCTGCAGCAGTTTGAGGATTTGCAAATTCCACATCTTCTGGAGAGATACTTACAACTTGCTGGGCGATGTCTTTCTTTTTCTGTTTAAACCTAGCCACAGACAATACTATTTCGTTCAATTCATTCTCCCCAGTGGACAATAAAACAATATTTCCCGCTGCAATAATTGCAGCTTTTGTAGTATTCTTTTGATTATGGGATACATGAGTAATATGGATGGTTTCAGATTTTGAAAAACCTGAAATATCCACTTTTCCATCAATGTCTGTAACTGCTGTGATTGTTTTTTGATTATTATAGAGGGCAGCATTTACAACAGGTTGACGGGTTTCTATGTCCAGTACAGTTATGCTTTGGGAAAAAGAAAAAAAAGAAAGAAATAAAAAAAGTAGCAGTAAAGAAAATCGCATAAAAAGGATTAGTTGAACAGGCTGTTTAGAACAGTTAAAGATTTCGGTTTTTTAAAGCCGTGCAAATGTAATTCATAATAGCTCAGAAGCATATTTACAAAAGCTGTGCGGCGGCTTTGGCTCATTTTAATTTGAGAAAGAGCATCAAAATTTATGCCTATGAGATTTTTTAAAGTGTCTAAATTTTCTTCGTGTACGCTGTAAATGGTTTCGTGAGTTTCAAAAGTGCCAGTTTCCAGATTAAAGTAGGGCAATTCTATTGAAGAAATATCTGGATAAAAACCAAGATACTTAGACAGTTCCAATAAAAACAGCAAATGAAAATTAGCCGAACTGGGATGTTGATCCAGCCATAAAAAAGAATGTTCTAAAAAAGCGTATAAACTTCTGTTTTCCTCTTCTTCCTGAATAGCATTGCGAAGTATTTCTGATAGAAAAAGAACAATACTTGTTTTTATAATATTTGTGTGCAGTGATTGGTAAGGATGATAAACCTTCGCTTCATTTATTCGCTCCAGTGTCCCTTTGTCCTTATGCATAGCCACAATTTCCAGTTGGGTGGCCGGCTGAAACATGGCTGTACGTAGTTTCCCTTTTTTAGATTTTAATATGCCACGCAACATATATGATTTAAGTCCGGAAGACTGCGTGAAACATTTGACTATAAGATCTGCTTCTCCATACTTTAATGCAGAAATCACTATTGCAGGAGTTGTGACCAACATTAGCGTATGATCATAAGTTTGGCAACTTTGGTTTCTGAAGCATCATTAGAAGTTACCAAAATTAAATAAACCCCCGATGCCACTTTATGCCTACCAAAGGCTGTGGTGTCCCATTGTATGCTTCCACCTTCAGAAACTTCTTCGTATACGAGGTTGCCCGTAACATCTGTAATCTTAATGTTAGCTCTTGAGGTTAATCCATCTATAGTTACCATTCCTGCAAAATTAGGCCGTACCGGATTGGGAAATGCCCTTACACTTTCCAGATCATCTTCTGGTGAAACTGCAGAACCTCTATAGGAAACTAAACCTAAGGGGGTGGCAAAATACACTTCACCCGATTCTGAATCTATTGTAACATCCTGAATATTATTAGAAGGCAATGGGGAATTGTCTTCATTAAACTGAAGCAAAGTTTCTTGACCATCTGAAGAAAAGTAGAACACACCACTAGAAACAGTCCCGATCCATTTATTATTAGAACCATCTACCTCTATGGTCTGAATAATCTGATCATTTAATAACTCTACAGGAATGTCATTTTCTAAAATTACTATTGGGCTTGTAGTTACCTCTGGATTATCAAATATTTGACTGGGGCCAAATAATAAACGTAATCCACTTGTGGTCCCAATCCATAAGGTTCCGCTATTATCAATTGCTAACGAACGTATATCATCACTAGGTAGATTTGCCCCATCACTTTCTCCTTCTAAACGGGCAAAAGTGTCTGATAAAGGATTATACCCTATCAACCCGCGATTATTTGAGCCAAAAAACACATTCCCCTGCCTATCAACAACAAGATCTGTATATGCATCCACAGCATCAAAATCTGAAATAACGGGCTCTACCGAATACCCTTGTATTTGATCTCCGCTTTTTTTAGCCAATCCATTTTCAACTTGACTGTTGGTCATCCATAAATTTCCATCAGAATCAAATGCCGCTCCATTTATACGCACATCTGTGGGATTTATAGTTATATCACTCAATCCGCTATTATTCTCATCAAAAATTTTAGTAGGTACATCTCCATTAATTTCAAGTAAGCCCGAATTATATGAACTAATAAAAACCTGTTCCAAATTATCAGGATTTATTGTGATGTTTACCAGATTATTAGCTGCCAGAGTTTCTTCATAAGGAATATTTATCCAACCCTGATCTTCCCGCAGATGGCTCAATCCGCGTGTTTTAAGTGGAAATGGATTAAAAGCTGCTGAATAATCCCCATATACAACCCAAAGTTCGTCAGGGACTGCTTCAATAGAAAAGGGGTCATTGCGAAGCGGTCCATCTGGTAATACTTGCAAGACAGAGGTTGGATTACTTAAACTGCTCACTAATAATCCGTTTTGCTGAGTGCCTATATATACATTTCCATCTTCAGTAAAAGTTGTATTATAACTATCTGGATAATCTGGAATCTCATTTATTGTAGTAATTAAACTCCCTGAAGAATTATAGATAAAAATCTGATTTTGCAATGTTACAGTAAAACTGTTTTCGCTAGCTACTATCTTTAATGGAGCACTTTGATAAGATGCCACACTTGTAAATGAACTCCCATTGAATTGCTGTAGAGTATTATTAGCGTTAATCCCATATAAATTCTGACTTGAGACTTCAATTCCCAGCCAAGAGCCAGAATTGACAGTAGACCAGTTATTAAAATCTATCAAATTGTCTGCGGCGACCAGTGCTCTGCGAATACCACCATCCAAAGAACTTGCGTAAATATAATCGCCAAGAATCGCTGTTTGATTTATATTTAATTGAGATCCGTTATCGCCTATAAAATAAGAATCATCAAATTCTAAACGGTTCATATCATAAAGAGAAATCCCAAAAGCGGAAGCGATATACAACGTCCCATGACTTTCAGAAAAGTGATTAATTTGCTTAGTATTAGGAGGAATACTGGTTTTGTTCACAATGTCAACAACACTAAGAATCTCCCCATCCTCCTTTACTACATCCATCAACCCAGACTGATATCCCACAAACAGAATACCTGTACTGTCACTATAATGAATGGCAGAAATTTGCTCTCCAGATAACCCATTAATTGTAGAAATAGTTTCTAACTCATTAGATAGCAAATCGTAAGAAAAAACAGAGTTTTGCGCAGCAGCATAAACCTTCCCTTCTCCATAAGAAATCGCAGTGATAGAATTGTAAGAAAAATATCCTTTCCAATTTGCTGAAAAATCCTGGGCATGTGCACTCATCGCACAAAATAAAACCCAAAGAACAACAGAGACCTTTTTCAGCATTAAATATCATTTAATTGATAACGACCAAAAATACAATTATTGTAAAAGAAAAAAGGCTCCAGTGCAGTGCAAGGAGCCTTTAATTTATAATTCTGAAAGTACTAAACGATACCTTGAGCAAGCATAGCGTCTGCTACCTTAACAAAACCAGCAATGTTTGCACCTTTTACATAATCTACAAAACCATCTTCTTGAGTACCATACTCCACACACGCTTTGTGAATGTCAAACATAATCTCGTGAAGTTTTTGATCTACCTCTTCTCCAGACCAATTATAACGCAAACTATTTTGAGACATTTCTAAACCTGAAGTAGCAACACCACCAGCGTTAGACGCTTTACCAGGTGAGAATAAGATTTTAGCATTTATAAAAACCTCTATAGCTTCTGGAGTACACGGCATATTTGCCCCTTCTCCTACACAGATACATCCATTATTAACCAATGCTTCTGCATCTGCCTTATCCAATTCATTTTGAGTAGCACAAGGCAAAGCGATGTCACATTTAATATCCCAAGGATTTTTACCCTCATGATATTCTGCATCTGGATATTTGTCTAAATATTCTTTAATTCTTCCTCGACGCTCATTTTTGATTTCCATGATATAAGCAAGTTTATGCTTATCTATACCAGCTGCATCATATATAAACCCACTGGAATCTGACATAGTAATCACCTTTGCATCCAGCTGTGTAGCCTTTTGGGCTGCAAATTGTGCAACGTTACCAGATCCTGAAATAACTACAGTTTTACCGGCCAGCTTCTCATTGCGTGTCTGCAACATATATTTAGCAAAATATACATTTCCATAGCCAGTAGCTTCCGGACGTATTTTAGATCCGCCATAAGAAAGCCCTTTACCAGTAAGTACTCCGGTAAATTCATTTTTTATACGCTTATATTGACCAAATAAATAACCTATCTCACGACCACCTACTCCTATATCTCCTGCAGGTACATCTGTATTAGGACCAATATGTCTGTACAATTCGGTCATAAAACTTTGACAGAATCTCATTACTTCACGGTCACTTCTTCCACGGGGGTTAAAATCTGAACCTCCTTTACCACCACCCAAAGGAAGTGATGTCAAACTGTTTTTAAAAACCTGCTCAAATCCTAAAAACTTAAGAATACTTAAGTTAACTGAAGGATGAAAACGCAATCCACCCTTATAAGGTCCAATGGCTGAATTAAATTCAATACGGTATCCCTTATTTATCTGTATCTCATTATTATCATCTACCCAAGGAACACGAAACATAATTACACGTTCTGGCTCTGCCATACGCTCAAGTAATTTTGCATTTTGATATTTTGGGTTTTTCTCTATAAAAGGAATTACTGTTTCGGCAACCTCATGTACTGCCTGTATAAATTCTGATTCGTTGGGATTGTTTTTCTCAACAGAATCAACAAATTTTTTTATATTTTCTGTCATTATGATGTTTTTAGGATTTAAAATTTAATTTACCATTTGACGGTGCAAATATATAGTATCTTAAAATTTAGAGGGTTATTTTTTGCATATTCTTAATATATTTGCTAATAAAGACAAAATATCGATTTCTTTATCGCCTATTTTCTTGTGTTCATCGGTTAATGTTTCAGTTTTGTTATATTTGCTTGGTCTCAAATAATCCTATTTAATGAATACCCGATTCCTACTTGTGGTATTTCTCTTATTGTCATTGGCAACTAGCTCTGTACAAGCCCAATTGGATTTTGGCTTCTCGCATGAGATTGGTGTTATAACAGGTCCAGTAGCATTTCAGTCTGATTTTGGTCTACGCAACGACTTTGACACCAACAGAAACAACTTTGGTTTTGGCATAGGATTAGTGCACTACATCAACTTTTCTTACCGTGCAGACTGTAACTGCTATAGCCGGGACACCTACTTTAACGACCATTTTAAGATACGCACTGAAATTGATTATCACTTCACTAAATTAACACACGAAGGCGTTTTTGCAGAAAAAAATACAGATCAAGGACGCGACCTTAGAGACCATATAGGCCAAGCTTCAGTATTTGAAGTGGGGAGTCAACTTGAATATTTCCCATTAAGCATTCGTGACTTTGTTGCTGGGGGCTACCTTTTCGCACCTTATGTGAGTCTAGGAGCTCATTATGTAGCTTATACACCTAAGAATTCTTCAATACAGGATGTTCCCGGAGCTACTCCAGAAGAAATCTATTATGATGATTTTCTTGTGGGTGATGGGGAATTGGGTGGGATTGACAACTCTTCAGGAAGTACTCTGGCCATCACAGCAAGTATTGGGGTGCGTTATAAATTAACTTATTTAAGCGACCTCAACTTCGAAATTCGCTATCACCATTATTTTTCAAACTGGGTCGATGGACTCAACCCAGATGAAAATTTTTATCCGCCTAACAAGTACAACGATTCCATTGTATGGATTAATATAGGCTACATTTATTATTTGGATTTTTAAAACTCTAACCTAACGCTTGTTTAAGGTCATCTAGAAGATCCTCTTCATCCTCTATTCCTACACTCAGTCTAATTAATGAATCTTTGATTCCGGTTTTTGCCCTTTCTTCTGTAGGGATACTCGCGTGTGTCATACTCGCAGGGTGGCCCGCTAAACTTTCTACACCGCCTAAACTTTCTGCAAGTGTGAAAACCTTCAATTTTTCAACAACTTTTACCGCGCCAGCCATAGAATCTTCTTTAGTAGTAAAAGATACCATACCTCCAAAGTCCTTCATCTGCTCCTTTGCAATATTATGATTAGGATGATCTTCAAATCCAGGCCAGTACACCTTATCTACTTTAGGGTGATTCTTTAAAAAATGTGCAACTGCTTTCCCATTTTCGCAGTGGCGTTGAATTCTAATATGTAATGTTTTGATTCCGCGTAAAGCTAAAAAGCTATCCTGTGGTCCACAAACTGCGCCACTGGCATTTTGAACAAAATATAATTTATCTGCCAGTTCCTTATCCTTTACGATAAGAGCTCCCATTACCAGGTCACTATGCCCGCCCAAATATTTTGTAGCACTATGCATAACAATATCAGCACCCAGATCAAGTGGTTGTTGTAAATAAGGGGTAGCAAATGTGTTATCTACAGCAAGCAACAAATTATGCTTTTTTGCCACTTTTGAAACGGCTTTAATATCGATGATATTCATCATCGGATTGGTAGGGGTTTCTACCCAAATTGACTTTGTATTTTCATTAATATGCTCAGCTATTTCGCTTGCATCCTCCATACTTACGAAATGAAACTTCAACCCGAAATTTTCAAAAATCTTGGTAAAAAGTCTATAAGAACCTCCATAAAGGTCATTAGTAGAAATAATTTCATCTCCAGGCTTAAACAACTTCATCACTGCATCAATTGCTGCGAGACCAGAGCCAAAGGCAAGACCATATTCTCCATTTTCTATGCTTGCCAATGAATCCTCTAAAGCTTTACGTGTAGGATTACCACTTCGTGAATATTCAAAACCTTTATGTCCTCCAGGCGTGGTCTGTGAATAGGTAGAAGTTTGATAAATTGGAGGCATAACGCTTCCATAAGCAGGATCTACATTGTGCTGACCTCCGTGAATAGTTTTTGTATTGAATTTCATATATGGCTTAGTTTTTTAATCTTGCGTTAAATATCGGGCAAAAGTAGCGATGGCAAGGGGGAATCCCAAAATTGCACGTACCTTTAGTCAATGTTTAACAGAAGAATTGAAGTTTTGCGCAAATTACTCTTATTATTTTTTACTGCAGTTTTGCTTATAAGCTGTGAAGAAGAAACAACACTAACATTTTCAGAGGAATCCTTTACTAATAAAACACTTGCTGATTGTGAGGATGCACTTTGTCCTAAAATTGATATGACACTATTGAGGGCATCAGGAAATTCTGAATTAGTTGATTTAATAAATAATAAAACAGACTCAGTTATAAGAAACACCCTAAGCATTACTCCAGATGATGAGGAGCGAATAAAAACAATACAGGATGGCCTCGAGAATGTCATTCTATCTTACAGAGAATTTAAAAAGGATTTTCCTGAGAGTGAATCTGAATACGAAATAACTTTGAATAGCCAAATAAGCTATGAGTCTTCTCAAATAATCAGTCTAGCTATAGAAAGTTATAGTTATTGGGGAGGAGCACACGGTTACGGAAGTATTAAGTATTTAAATTTTGATAAAGAAAATCAAATATTTTTAGACACAGATAGGTTGATTAAAAACAAATCTGCTTTTCTTAAAGAAGCAGAAAATCGATTTAGAAAACAGCAAAATATTCCTGCCAATGGTGATATAAACAGCACGGGGTACTTTTTTGAAAACAACACCTTTTCCTTACCTCAAAATATAGGGTTTAAGGAGGGTGAGCTCGTTTTAATTTTTAATCCCTATGAAGTCGCATCTTATGCTGAAGGTCAAATTGTACTAAACATCCCTATAGATGCAATCAAAAATTATCTTACAGTTACCTTATAGCTTTTCTTAATGCCAAAATAGAGCCCAAATGTAATCCTTCGTGAAAATTATTGAAGGTAATGGCATCTTCAACAGAATTTAAAGTTGTACCCGTTGTAACGGTATAAGATTTATAATTTTCAAAAAGGCCTTTTTTATAATCTGTTTCTGTCTGTTCTATTGTAGAAAGCAATAAATCTTTTACTCTGCTCATTTCTTCTTGCACCACTTCCCCTTCTGGTTTTGTGCCCTTTCTATAATTGGCCACCAAATCATCTGAAACATTCATTTTTAAACCAGAAAGATTATAAACAAGCAACTGTTGGGTAACAACCGTATGCGCGATATTCCAGAAAATATTATTATTAAATCCGTCAGGAATTTTATTAAGTTCCTCTAGGGAGAACCGGTCTAAAAATTGCTTAAGGACTAATCTATTTTTTAGGGTAACATCAAAGTTGAAATCCATCTTTATTTTTATTTAAAAATAGGGATTTAGTACTAAAAGGAATTACTTTGTAGGAGTAAAACTTTTACTTCAACATTCAAAATTAGGCTGTCTTGAAAAAAATATACTATTTATCTACCTGTACTACATGTAAACGAATTATGGATGAATTAGAAATGCCCTCTTCATTTATAAAACAAGATATAAAAGAGGATCCTATTACAGAAGAGCAGCTCGATGAGATGTTTAATGTTGCAGGGAGTTATGAATCTTTATTTAGCAAAAGAGCCCGACTCTATAAGGAAAGAAATTTAAAAGAAGAAAATCTGGACGATCTGGCTTTGCGTGATCTTATTCTTGAGCATTATACATTCTTAAAACGTCCAGTCATTATTAACAACGATGAGATTTTTATAGGCAATAGCAAAAAGACGGTAGCTGCAGCAAAAGCATCTTTGCAAAACAAATAAACTGTATGAATAACCGTTTGCTGGCAATCTTAGCAGCAATTATCGCAAGTGCCATCTATGGTATAAATCATACATTGGCAAAAGATATAATGCCCATTCATATTAAGCCTTTTGGGTTTATTATGTTGCGCGTTCTGGGAGCGGCAATACTTTTTTGGATCATCAGCCTTTTCTATAAAACTGAAAAAATAGAGAAAGAAGATAGACTGAGAATTTTTGGTTGTGCGTTTTTTGGGATGTGTATCAATATGCTTGCTTTTTTTAAGGGTTTGAGTTTGTCCACTCCCATCAACAGCTCAGTCATAGTTACATTAACACCGGTAATTCTTCTTATTCTTTCAGTATTACTCTTAAGGGAAAAGGTTTCTTGGATTAAAATTTCTGGGATTTTTATTGGTCTTATAGGTGCCATTGTGCTTATAGTATTTGGAGCTCAAATGCAGACTAATGCTCCCAATATACCTTTTGGGAACGTTCTTTTAATGATCAATGCTTCGGCTTATGCAGTGTATCTAATACTAGTAAAGCCCTTAACAGCAAAATATCACACGATTACCTTAATGAAGTGGTTCTTTTTACTTGCGGTTATCATAAACCTCCCTGTAACTTTTGAGGAATTTGCAGCCGTACATTGGACCAATCTTCCAAATGAAGTAATGTGGATTATGATATTTGTTGTCGTTGGAACAACTTTTATGACCTACCTTCTTAATGTATATGCGTTAAAGACTTTAAAGGCTTCTACAATAGGTGCTTTTATCTACTTACAACCTCTAATTGCTACAATATTTGCAATAATTATGGGAGCAGATAGATTGACAACCATTAGAATAATTGCAGCCGTTTTAATATTTACGGGAGTATATCTATCTACCCGAAAGAAAAAAGTTTAAGCTAAATCTTTTGGCCGCTTATTAAACCTCCGGGTATCCTCTTTTGTAAGTACTTTAAAATCGTCTGTTTTTGATAGATGAGATAAGTTCTTGTAAAGTTCTTGTGGCAAAGCGGTGAGCTTGCGTTCCTTTAAATCTATCCATGAACCCATCATTTCGCAACTTGCTATATTTCTTCCTTTATAATCATAAAAATTATGCAGAAATTCAAAATACATGCCATCTTCAGACAATCCTTTTAATTGTAAAGAAACCTTTAATGGTTTACCCAGAAAAATTTCTTTAAAATAATACATGTGTTCGTAGAAAACGACTGGCCCAATATTGTACTTTGCCATTTGTTCCTGACCAAATCCGTTTTCCATTAAAAAAGCCATACGGGTGTGGCTCATAAAATTTATATACGCGCTGTTTGCTAAATGTCTATTTGCATCAATATCGCTCCAGCGTATTTCAAATTCTTTAAAGTACATCGTTAATTAGGTTTATAGGTTTTCAAAAAACATCAAAAATACATAATTTTACTATGCGCGCATAACAAAGAAAGGTGTTATATCTTCATTCCTAAATAGATAAATTCATATTATTATGCCTATAATTTCATCATCCTATCAAGCCAAGAGTGTCTTTAAAAACACCCACTTCGCTACTATATTTTCGGCTAAGATAAGGCGGGTAAAAGGTGTGAATCAAAAAAGGGAGCGTATTACTTTATATGATGGTGATTTTTTAGATATAGATTGGAGTTATTCTCAAAGTCAACAAAAAAACAAAGTTGCAGTTTTATTTCACGGTTTAGAGGGCAATGCCCAACGACCGTATATGCTTGCCCTGGCAAAACTATTGAATAACAATGGATACGATTGTGCCGCGGTTAATTTAAGAGGATGCAGTGGGGAAATAAATAAAAACTTTGTCTCCTACCATTCTGGAGCTACAGATGACGTTGCAGATGTTATCGAATACATCGAAAAAACAAAAGATTATAAAGAATGCTTTTTATCTGGCTTTAGTCTGGGGGGCAATCTTATTTTAAAGTACTTGGGAGAAGACCGCAAAAGGCCTGCATTTATCAAATCTGCCGTTGCTGTTTCCGTTCCGGTAAGCCTTTATGGTTCACTAAACAGGCTATCTACTTCTGAGAACAGGATTTACAGCTGGTCATTTTTAAAAGATCTCCGTGGAAAATACAAATTAAAAATGAACGCTTTTATTGATCGCACAAGTGCAGAAGATTTTAAAAAAATGACTTCTCTTAGGGCTTTTGATGAACTTTATACCGCGCCTGCAAACGGTTTTGAAAATGCGCTTGATTATTATACAAAAAGCAGTAGCCTCCGGTTTCTTTCAAATATCAAGATTCCCACTCTCCTTCTTAATGCCAAAAACGACACTTTTTTAGATGAAACCTGCTATCCTTATGAAATCGCGGACAGCAATGAAAATTTTTATCTTGAAGTACCAGAACACGGTGGTCATGTAGGCTTTTTTAAACTGGTGAATTTTATTATAGCGAACAGAGAACCTTAAAGTTTTTTGAAGAAAACGCCTAGTCGTTGCAGTGTTATTGAATGTTGCGTATATTAGTGGTTATCTAAAAAAACAAGAATGAAAACATTAAAATCTATTGCATTGCTAGCCTTAACCCTGGTTTTTATAAACTGCGGTGAGGGAGAAAAGAAAGAAGAAAAAGAACAAGTTAAATTACAATCTAATTCTACAGCCACTTCATCTGAAAATAAAGTTGATGAAAATGTAACTGAAGTTGTGCTACTTGCGAATGATCAAATGAAATTCAATAAGGATGAAATTCGGGTTCCGGCAGGTAAAACCGTAAAGTTTACTTTAAAACATACCGGGCAACAACCCGTTGAAGTGATGGGTCATAATTTTGTACTTTTAGTTCAAGGTACAGAAATCCCCGCTTTTGCTGCAAAAGCATCTGCTGCTAGAGATAATGATTACATCCCAGAAGATACAGATGCGGTTATTGAACACACAAAAATGCTGGGAGGCGGTCAAACAACCACTATAGAATTTGAACCACCAGCTCCAGGAACCTACGATTTTATCTGTAGTTTTCCAGGACATTACAGCTTAATGCAAGGTAAGTTTATTGTAGAATAACCAGCTTGCCAACATATCCAGAGTCACTATCTGGCGCACATTTTTAATCTATTGGGCTTTCTACAGAATGGGAAGTCCAATAGTTTTTTATATAGGTAACTAAATTTTATATTATGAACATCTTTCGGAGTTTACTATTGGTTTTTTTCTTTTCATTTTCCATAATTGGCTGTAAAGAACAGGCAACCAATCAAAGTGAAAATTTAACCCAAACCAGCAGTAAAGAATTTCCGGATAAAAATTTAAACCCCATTGATCGTTATGGTCAATTGCTGGTAGATGTTCAGACGCAAAAGGTGTTTCCTGACGGTAAGACTTTTGTAGACTGTGACCCAAAATTTCCTTCTAAAACAATTCTGGACAACTATAATAACGCAAAAGGAGAAAGTGATTTTAATCTAAAAGAATTTGTACTTGAGAACTTCAACCTCCCAGAAACACCTACTAATAGCTTTGTAAGTGATACCTCACTAACTACTGCAGAACATATCAATGCGTTATGGCCTTATTTAAAAAGAGACGCAGATGCAAAAGAAAATGGTACTAGAATATCTTTGCCAAATGCTTACATCGTTCCTGGAGGAAGGTTTCAAGAAGTTTATTATTGGGATTCCTATTTTATATTATTAGGCTTAAAAGAGGCGGGCGAAGTAGAACTTATAGAAAATATCCTCGACAATTTTGCTTATCAAATTGAAACAATTGGGTTTATTCCCAATGGTAACAGAACCTATTATTTGGGACGTTCCCAACCTCCTTTCTTTGCGGAAATGGTAAATCTTCTTGCCGAAATAAAAGGGGAAAAAGAGACTTACTTAAAATATCAGGATGCCTTACAAAAGGAATATGATTTCTGGATGAAAGGAGCAGAAGGTTTAAGCAACGGAGAATCTAATTCCCGAGTGGTTAAAATGGAAGATGGAAGCATTTTAAATAGATATTACAGCAACACGAGAACACCACGTGCTGAAAGTTATCTGGAAGATGTTACAACCGCTGACGAAGCTGAAGGCAGAAATGCTGAAGAGGTATATCTTAATATTTCAGCTGCATGTGAGAGCGGTTGGGATTTTAGCAGTAGGTGGTTTGAAGATTCAGATGATCTTAAAACCATAAAAACCACTCAGATAATCCCGGTAGATCTCAATGCACTACTTGTAAATCTAGAAGAAACACTGGCAAAAGTAAACGAATATGCTGATGACACAAAAAGCGCTGAGAGAATGACCCAAGCTGCAAATCAACGTAAACAGGCTATCAACACTTATTTATGGGATGATTCTGCTAAAGTGTATAAAGATTATGATTTAGAAAACAAGATGTCTTCAGAGACGCTTTCTCTCGCAATGGTTTACCCTCTTTATTTTAAAATAGCTTCGCAGCAACAAGCCAATGCAGTGGCTGATCAACTTAAATCAAAATTTCTAAAACCGGGAGGACTCCTCACCACATTGAATGATAATGGGCAACAATGGGATAGCCCCAATGGATGGCCACCACATCAATGGTTGGCAGTACGCGGATTAGAATCTTATGGAATTGACAATCTAGCGACTTCCATAAAATCGAGATGGCTCAGATTAAACGATCACGTCTATAAACGAACCGGAAAAATGCTTGAGAAGTATAATGTTATTGACACAACCTTAGTAGCAGGAGGTGGGGAATACCCAACTCAAGATGGTTTTGGTTGGACTAATGGAGTTTACCTGGATTTGAAGGATAATTAAATTAAAAAATTATCACTCTCAACATACGCTTCAATCACAGCCTGTTCTCCTGCTTTACCAGATTGAGAGTTGCTATGTTCCATTCCTAAAATACCTTTGTAACCTTTGTCATAGATGTATTTAAATACATTTTTGAAATTAATTTCGCCTGTAGTTGGTTCATTGCGGCCTGGATTATCACCTATCTGAAAATAAGCGATTTCATCCCAGCTCTGCTCAATATTAGTAATAAGATTGCCTTCTTGAATCTGTTGATGGTATATGTCAAAAAGTATTTTGCAAGAAGGGCTATTCACTGCTTTACAGATTTGATAGGCCTGCGGCGATTCAGTTAAGAAAAGGCCCGGGTGATTCATAAAATTTAAGGGCTCAAGAACCATGGTTATTCCGTGTGGTTCTAGCAGTGCTGCTGCCTGCCTTAAACTTTCAATGACATTTGCTGTTTGATAGGATTTATTTTGTTTTAAATCTACATAACCTGGCACCACCGTGATCCATTTTGCATTTACCCGTTTTGCAACTGCTATTGAATCTTTAATCTCCCCTAAAAATTCATCGCGCCAATCTTGTTCACCACTAGCTAGGTTTGGTTCTGTCCAATAGATTTTATGGGCAACAAATACGCCCATTTCAATCCCTCTATTCTGCATAACCTGAGCCATTTTTTCTTGCATGGCGACAGGTCTATTGCGCATCTCATTATCTTCAAAAGCTGTAAAACCTTGATCTGCCATAAAATTTAGTTGATCTATAGGATTTTCTCCAGCAGAATTTTTAAACATTCCTATATGCGGTGCATAATTTAAATGAAAAGTATGTTTTACCTTTTCTAAATCTAATTCTGCTGCAAACATTTGTAAACCACCTAAAGCCAAAAAGGAGCCTCCAAGGGCTCCTTTCTGTATAAAATTTCTACGTTTCATACAATTAAATTATAGAGACATAGCTTTTCCGTTTCCTGCTTCGGCAAGAGGAATGCATCCTTTTTGTGCTCCTGGAATCGGGTCATACCAAAGTACATTCTCACCTACCTGCTCACTATTTTTCCAAGCCCAGATTGCTAAATCACGTACCGTATTTAAATACCCGAAAGAACCTGCATCTGTATCAATTTCTATATCAGGATTTTCAGGATCTTGTTTAGCAGTTAAACGATCCATTAAATCCTCACGCCTATCCGGCTCTGCTCCTAAGTATTTAGCTACCATTTGATCAAATTCCTCAGGTTTTCCGTCAGCGATCTCTTTATCAAATTCATTTTTAAAATTGATTGCAAAAGCATTCGCTCCTGCCTGAAATTCCTGCTGTTCTCTATCTTCAGCAACTTCATTCATATAACTATCTATGAATTGAGCAATATTTACATCGCTTGCTCCTGGAGTATCGGTTGTGGGGATTATTACATCTAAAACCTGTTTAAGCGCATAGCCATTAGCTGCTGTCATAAAAACAGGCTCCCACTCCATACTGGGATCATTCTTACAACTTTGTAAGAGACTAAGTAGTGTAGGTGCGGCAACTACGTAACCTGCTCCTAAACCTATATTACGTAATGCTTGTCTTCTATTCATCATTATACAAATTTTCCATTTTTCAATTGTTCTGCTGCATGTTCCGCTGCTCGTGCAGTAAAGGCCATATACGTAAGAGAAGGGTTCACACAACTTGCTGAAGTCATAAACGCCCCATCAGTTACATATACATTCTTTACGGTATGCACCTGATTATTTCCATTAAGTACAGAAGTTTTGGGATCACGCCCCATACGAGCCGTCCCCATTTCGTGAATTCCCAATCCAGGAGCACCGGGATCATCATAACCCTCTACGTCCTTAAATCCTGCCTTGGTCAACATATCTACAGCCTGTTGTACCATATCTTTACGCATTTCCCATTCATTTTCTTTCCACTCTGCATCAAAGGTGATCGTAGGTAATCCCCACTTATCCACTTTGTCATAATCCAACGTCATTTTATTTTCATGGTAGGGAAGGCATTCGCCAAAACCAGTGAGACCAATTCGCCAATCACCAGGTGTAGTAATGGCTTCTTTTAAATCTTTACCATAACCCAATTCTGCTACAGATTCTGACCAATCGCCGCGACTTGCTCCTCCTTGATAACCATAACCGCGTTTAAAGCTTTCTTGATCTGTTTCTCCTCCTATGTTTCTAAACCTTGGGATATAAAGCCCATTTGGTCTTCTCCCTTTATAATATCTGTCTTCAAAACCATCATATCTTCCTGAAGCTCCAGCTTTAAAGTGATGGTCCATTATATTATGACCCAATTCACCACTATCATTACCCATACCATTAGGAAATCTATCTGATTTGGATTGCATTAAAATAGAAGCGGAAGCAATAGCAGAAGCACAAAGAAAAATTACTTTGGCTTTAAATTCCATTTTTTCTGATGTTTCGGTATCAATAACCTTTACACCAGTTGCCATACCAGAAGCATCATCATACATCACTTCATAAACCGTACTAAAAGGGCGCAACGTCATATTACCTGTACGTTCTGCAGCAGGTAAAGTTGAAGAATTACTACTAAAATATGCTCCAAAAGGACACCCTCTTGCACAACGGTTTCTAAACTGACAGCTAGAACGACCATCAAAGGTTTTAGTGCTTGTAATATGAGCAACCCTACCTATTGTAAGCAGACGGTCTTTATAGTTTTGAGCCATATTCTTCTTAAGATGGTCTTCAACACAGTTGAGTTCCATAGGCGGTCCAAATTGACCATCAGGCAGTTGAGGCAAACCTAAATTCTCACCACTAACTCCTATATACTCTTCAACCTTATCATACCAAGGGGCAATTTCTTTATAACGTACGGGCCAATCTACGGCAATACCTTCATTTTTATTCGCTTCAAAATCAATATCACTTAGACGATAACTCTGGCGGCCCCACATTATAGAACGCCCTCCTACGTGATAGCCACGCATCCAGTCAAAACGCTTTGTTTCATTATAAGGGTGCTCAAGATCATTAACAAAAAAATGTCTTGTGGCTTCATTAGTAGTGTATCCCGTACGGTCCTGCTTAAGCTGCTTGGCCTTTTCTTCCCGGGGCAATCTTCCTTTAAATTTAAAATCCCAAGGATCCTTGTTCATAGTGGGATAGTCCTCAATATGCTTAACCATGCGCCCTCTCTCAAGAACAAGTGTCTTTAAACCTTTTTCACATAATTCTTTTGCGGCCCATCCACCACTGATTCCTGTACCAACGACTATTGCGTCATACATTTCTTCCTGATTAACTGTACTCACGTTATATTTTGTTTTTGATAAATTATGGTAGTGTATGCTATCAAATATATAAATTTTAAGTTATTTTTTGAGTAATATAAAAAAAGTATAATTTAGAGAATCACTAGTTTTAACTATTAATCCCGGGCGAAAACGTTTTAGTTGTCCGTAAATTCTATTATTAAAAATGAAAATCAAACTATTAATCTTCTCATTTACCTTTTTTCTCTTTTTTTCCTGCAAAAATGAAAACAAAAAAGAAAGTGAAAATGTAACGTCCACAGAAGAAAATACCGAACAAGAACCTTTTTTCAAACTTTCTCTAGCTCAGTGGTCATTAAATGGACCTATACGCTCTGGAGAAATGAATCCTTTGGATTTTGCACAAAAAGCAAGCCAATTAGGATTTGACGGGATTGAATATGTCACCCAACTTTATACTCCAATGATGGAGGAGTATGGAGATGCCGCTATGGATTCCTTACTTCCTAAAATGAAAGAAAAAAGTGAGCAATACAACGTACGCAACGTACTTATAATGGTTGATAACGAAGGTGATCTCGCTGCTACAGCAGAAAGTGACCGTGACGCCGCTGTAGAAAAACACAAAAAATGGGTAGATGCAGCGGCTTACCTAGGATGTCATTCTATACGGGTTAACCTCTTTGGGGCTGAGGATGCAGAAACCTGGAAAGAATCTTCAGTAGATGGACTTTCTAAACTATCAGATTATGCCGCAACTAAAAATATAAACGTTCTGGTAGAGAACCACGGGGGTTTTTCATCCAATGCTGAACTTTTAATGGATGTTATGAATACTGTAAATAAAGAAAACTGCGGAACCTTGCCAGATTTTGGCAATTTCTGTCTTAAACGGGAAGGTGGTGCCAGATGGCAGGCTCCTTGCGTAGAGGAGTACCCTATTTATAAAGGTGTGGAAGAATTAATGCCGAAAGCTTTTGCTGTTAGCGCAAAAACTTACAACTTTGATGAAGAGGGTGAAGAAACCAAAATAGATTACACAAAAATGATGCAGATCGTGAAAGACGCGGGCTATACAAACTTTGTGGGAGTAGAATATGAAGGTGATTTGCCTAACCCTGAAGAGGGTATTAAATTAACCAGAGAACTCTTGATAACTGCTTCACAAAATTTAAAATAAGCCTAGATTATGAAAATACTTACGCGTACGCAACTCTCAATAATGATGTTCCTAGAATTCTTTATCTGGGGAGGTTGGTTTGTGACATTGGGAACTTATCTGTTAAAAAATCTAGAAGCTACAGGAGCAGAAACAGCAATGGCTTTTTCTACACAGTCATGGGGCGCAATTATCGCTCCTTTTATAATAGGATTTATTGCTGATAAATATTTTAATGCAGAACGTATATTAGGAGTACTTCACCTAATAGGGGCTTTTTTGATGTATCAAATGGCGACCAGTGAAGATTTTACCGCCTTTTACCCATACGTGTTGGGATATATGATAGCCTTTATGCCTACTCTGGCTCTTGTAAATTCAGTCGCATTTAGACAAATGAATGATCCCGCAAAAGATTTTGCATTAATACGTGTTTTTGGAACTGTTGGATGGATAGTCGCTGGTGCTTTAATTAGCTATGTATTCTTCTGGGATTCTGCCGAAGGTGTGGCAGAAGGTTTATTAAACAACACTTTTATTATGACCGCTATTGCATCTGCTGTTTTAGGTGTATTTAGCTTTTTCTTACCAAAGACACCCCCTAACAAGGATACAAAAAGTACTTCGCTGGCAGAGCGAACTGGGCTTTCTGCAATTAGTCTTTTAAAGGATAAGAACTTTTTAATATTCTTTATAGCTTCCATTTTAATATGTATTCCGCTGGCATTTTATTATCAGAATACAAATCCGTTTTTAACTGAAATTGGAGTGGGTAAACCTACCGGGCTTATGGCTACGGGACAAGTATCAGAAGTCCTTTTTATGTTATTGCTGCCCGTTTTCCTACTACGCTTCGGAATCAAAAAAACATTGCTTTTTGGAATGCTTGCCTGGGCAATTAGATACGCGTTGTTCGCATATGGAAATGCAGACGAACTTACATTTATGCTTATTATAGGTATAGCGCTACACGGTGTATGTTATGATTTCTTCTTCGTCTCAGGACAGATTTATACAGATTCTAAAGCCGGAGCAGGAAATAAAAGTGCTGCTCAAGGTCTTATTACCCTTGCCACTTATGGTGTGGGTATGTTAATAGGATTCTGGGTCGCAGGCAAGATAACAGATGCTTACCTTGTAGAAACAGATACTCATAATTGGGAAAACATCTGGTTGTTCCCAGCTGGATTTGCAGTTGTGGTTCTAGTGTTTTTCTTATTGGCATTTAAAAATGAAAAAATAGTTTACAAAGGAGAAAAAGTATGAGAAAATTAAAAATGGGAATGATTGGCGGGGGACATGGTTCTTTTATAGGAGATGTTCACCGTAAAGCAGCGAGTATAGATGGAATGATAGAATTAGTCTGTGGTGCTTTTAGCAGTAATCCAGAGCGAAGTATTTCATCTGCTAAAGCATTGGGCATTTCTGAAGAACGAGCTTATGAAAGCTTTGAACAAATGATAGAACAGGAATCTAAGCTAAGCGAAGAAGAGCGTATGGATTTTGTTTCGATAGTAACTCCCAATCACGTTCATTTTCCTCCGGCTAAAATGGCTATGGAAAAAGGTTTTCATGTAATTTGTGATAAACCGGTCACCCTTACTTTAGAAGAGGCTTTTGACCTTCAAAAAGTAGTGGAAAATACTGGTAAGATTTTCGGTCTTACACACACTTATACCGGTTACCCAATGGTAAAGCAGGCCCGGGAAATGGTTGCCCGTGGAGAACTGGGTGACATTAGAAAAGTGAATATACACTACCTTCAAGGATGGCTGGCTACTTCTGTGGAGAATACAGATAATAAACAAGCTTCCTGGCGTGTGGATCCTAATAAATCAGGAATTGGTGGTGCTTTGGGGGACATAGGCACCCATGCTGAAAACCTTGTGGAATATATTACAGGCCTTAAGCTAAAAGAAATAGCAGCAGATCTAACCGCTTTTGGAGAGGGACGTACTCTTGATGATGACGGTAACATTTTATTGCGCCTTGATAATGGTGCAAAAGGAACAATGAGCATCTCTCAAATAGCCACAGGAGAAGAAAATAATTTGGGAATTAGGGTTTATGGAACCAAAGGAAGTCTGGAATGGTATCAGGAAAATCCAAATGAATTAGTCGCTCGCTGGTTAGAAAAACCGAAACAAATCTATACTCCAGGAGGAAACGGCACCTATCCGCAATCAGCAGATTATGTCCGCGTCCCTGCTGGGCATCCAGAAGGATACCTAGAAGCTTTCGCTACGCTTTATCGCAGTTTTGCAAAAGAGTTGAACAGTGTCAAGGAGGGGAATAAACCATCAGAAGAATTGGATTTTCCAACTATTGCAGACGGTTTACGTGGTATGCAATTTATATACGCTGCCGTAGCATCCAGTGATAATAATGCGACGTGGGTAAGCATGGAAGAATAAAAAACAACATCCAACCAATAAAATTTTATTTATAATGAAAACCATAAAAGGACCTGCAGTTTTTCTCGCACAATTCATGGACGACAAACCACCCTTTAATTCTCTGGATGGTATGTGCAAATGGGCAAGCAGTCTGGGCTATAAAGGTATTCAGATTCCCACCTGGGAAAGCAGATTGATAGACCTAAAGAAAGCTGCAGAAAGCAAGACCTACTGTGACGAACTAAAAGGAAAAGTTGAAAGTTACGGCCTACAGATTACAGAGCTATGCACACATTTACAGGGGCAGCTGGTTGCTGTACACCCTGCCTATGATCTGATGTTCGACAATTTTGCTCCAGATGATTATAAAAACAATCCAAAAAAGCGAACAGAATGGGCTGTGGATCAACTTATGAGTGCGGCAAGCGCCAGCAGGAATCTGGGAATAGATGTACACGGTACATTTAGTGGAGCTTTGCTTTGGCACACCTTTCATCCTTGGCCGCAAAGACCTCCCGGTCTTGTCGAAATGGGATTTGAAGAACTTGCAAAACGCTGGATGCCTATCTTAAATAAATTTGATGAGCAAGGTGTGGATGTATGTTATGAAGTACATCCCGGAGAAGATGTTCATGACGGTGTGACTTTTGAACGTTTTAGAGAAGCAACAGGAAACCACAAACGGGTAAATATACTTTACGATCCCAGTCATTTTGTGTTGCAGCAATTGGATTATATTGAATATATAGATCACTACCATGAGTTTATAAAAATGTTCCATGTTAAAGATGCCGAGTTTAACCCTACGGGTAAAAAAGGTGTTTTTGGAGGATATGGAGATTGGGTAGATCGAGCAGGTCGCTATCGTCATCCCGGAGATGGGCAAGTTGACTTTAAAACCATCTTTTCTAAATTAACACAATATGGTTGTGATGTATGGGCGGTTATGGAATGGGAATGTTGCATTAAGTCTCCAGAACAAGGAGCAGAACAAGGTGCACCCTTTATCTCAGATCATATTATTCAAGCTACCGAAAAAGCATTTGATGATTTCGCAGGAGCTGAAATAGACGAAAATAGATTGAAAAAAATTCTTGGAATATAAACTCTTGATTATGAAAAAATACAGCGTACTTCTATTTGCTTTTGCATTAATTGCAACAAGCTGCAAACAAGAAAAAAAAGAACAAACCACTGAAGAAAAAAGCGCCATGACTGAAACATCAGAAATAAAACAGGACGACGAGTGGATCTCCCTTTTTAATGGAGAGAATCTGGATGGGTGGCATGCGTATAACAAAGATTCCATTTCTGATCAGTGGAAGGTGGAGAATGAAACTATTATATTCACTCCAGCCGAAGGTCGTTCAGGAACTGAGAACCTCATCAGTGATGAAGCTTTTACAGATTTTGAACTTTCGGTAGATTGGAAGATTTCTGAAGGTGGTAACAGCGGAATAATGTGGGCCATTGAGGAAATGGATAAATATGATGAGCCTTATTATACGGGTCCTGAAATTCAGGTTTTGGATAATGAGCGCCACCCCGACGCAAAAGTGAACGGTAAATTGCACCAGGCTGGAGCCCTTTATGATATGGTAGAACCCAGTCAAGATGTTGCTAATCCTGCAGAGCAATGGAATACAACCGTGCTTAAAATTGACCATAAAAACAATCAGGGCACAGTTACTTTAAATGGAACTCAAATTGTTGAATTTCCTGTAGAAGGTGAAGAATGGGAAACCATGGTTGCAAAATCAAAGTTTGCAGATTGGGAAGATTTTGGAAAGGCTAAAACAGGCCATATAGGGCTTCAGGATCATGGTAACCAAGTCTCTTACAAGAATATCAAATTGAGAAAATTATAAGTTATGTTTAAATTTTGGTTGCCCCTATTTGCACTGTGTTTTGTTGTATCGTGTGATATGAAAGAGCAGAATCAGGATAAAAATCAAGTAAATGAAACTGAGCAGGATTCTACTATAACAGAAGATACAGAAGAAGGAGAAATCACGGAACCAGAAGCTACAGAAGTTTGGGATCCAGAGCCAGCAGTCATAACTTTTAATGAGAAAGGAGCTCCTTCTGATGCGATAGTTTTATTTAATGGCGAGAATCTCGATGCTTGGAAAAGCACAACAGACACAACTAAAGCGGCTTCTTGGACTGTTAATAAGGACGGCTCGTTTACAGTAAGACCTAAAAGTGGTGATATAGAAACCAAGCAAAGTTTTGGTGACATTCAACTTCATATTGAATGGCGTGCTCCACAAGAAATTACTGGTGAAAGTCAAGGACGTGGCAACAGTGGTATTTTCTTTCAAAAAAGATACGAAGTACAAGTGCTCGACAGTTATGATAATCGCACCTATTCTAATGGGCAGGCTACAGCTATTTATAAGCAAAGTATACCGCTTGTAAATGCTACAAAAGCTCCTTCAGAATGGCAGACTTATGATATTATTTACCACGAGCCTAAATTTAATGATGACGGCAAGAAGGTTAAATCAGGTACGTTTACAGTTCTTCATAATGGCGTTGTTACGCAAGATCATGTAGAACTTCAAGGCACTACAGAATATATTGGGAAGCCAAAAAACACTGTCCATGGTACAGCTCCTTTAGAGTTACAGGATCACGGTAATCTTGTAAGTTACCGCAACATCTGGTTGCGGGAGTTATAAAATAAAAGATAGAGAAGCATTATGAGCTGGGAGATTATATTATTATCCATTCTTCCATCTGTAATGCTTTTTTTATGTGGTTACCTTATTAAAAAGTTCATTCCTAAAAGAGAAAATGCATTTTGGAGCAAAGCTCCCCAATGGTGGTCTATTAATGATCAAGTGTGGAATTCAGGCTTTCAAAACTTAAGTAAATTATATATTCGTTATTCTATTTATAGTTTTATTATTTCAATCTTGACTGCAATAAGTTTTCATCACCATCTTGCCATTGCTATATGTTTTGTGGTTACTTTAATTTTTGCTTCTGCAGCAGTTTTTAAAAATCACAGCTACATGCAAAGATCTTTTCACAAGAACGGCCTAAAAAAATAACCCGTCCTTATTCCTAAAACAAGGGTTACTTAGTTTTGCTATCTTTGTGCTCTTTAAAACATACTATGATTAAATCCATGACCGGCTTTGGGAAGTCTGTTTCCCAATTACCTTCTAAAAAAATCACCATCGAGGTCAAATCCCTTAACAGTAAAAATCTGGATCTCAATGCAAGAATACCCTCTTTTTATCGGGAGAAGGAGTTGGAATTGCGCAATATAGTTGCTAAATCCCTAGAACGCGGAAAAATAGACATGGGTATCTATGTCGAGCTTAACGGCGAAGAAACAAATACCGCTATTAATGAATCTGTTATAAAGCAGTACATGAAACAACTGGGAGCGGTTGTAGATGGAAATCCTACTGAGCTTCTAAAAATGGCTATACGTCTGCCAGACGCATTAAAAACCGAACGTGACGAGATTGACGAAGAAGAATACAATGCTATTCTTGATGCTCTTGAACGTGCACTGGAATCTATAAATAAATATAGAATAGATGAAGGTAAAGCTCTAAAAGAAGATTTTGAACTCCGTATAAAAAATATTGCCACTTATCTTGAAGAGGTAGTTACTTTAGACCCTGATAGGATGGAAGGTGTTCGTGAACGTTTGCAAAAAGCAGTGAGTGATCTTAAGACAGAGGTAGATGCAAACCGCTTTGAGCAGGAGCTTACCTACTATCTTGAAAAGTATGATATTACTGAAGAAAAGGTGAGATTGAGCAATCACTTAAAATATTTTGCCAAGTCTCTAGATTCTGCAAATTCAAACGGCAAAAAACTGGCTTTTATAAGTCAGGAAATAGGAAGGGAAATTAATACCATAGGTTCTAAATCAAACTACGCTCCTATGCAGCAGGTTGTAGTGCGTATGAAGGATGAACTTGAGAAAATTAAAGAACAACTCTTAAACGTGCTCTAGTGTTAAAAGGTAAGCTTATAGTATTCTCAGCCCCATCGGGAAGTGGTAAAACAACCTTGGTGCGGCATCTATTAAATCAAGAGGATTTAAAACTTGATTTTAGTATTTCTGCAACTTCCAGAGAGCCTCGTGGAGATGAAAAAGACGGTATAGATTATTACTTTCTTGATCTCAAAGAATTTAAACGCCGTATTAAAAATGATGAATTTCTTGAATGGGAAGAGGTTTACCGAGACAACTTTTACGGTACTCTAAAAAGCGAGGTAGAACGCATCTGGCAAAGCGGCAAACATGTGATTTTTGATATCGACGTAGTAGGTGGTTTAGATATAAAAAGACTTTACCCCGAGCGCACCCTAGCGGTATTTGTGAAGCCTCCGAGTATAGAGGAATTAAAAATCAGGCTTAAAAAACGTAAGACTGAAAGTGAGGATCGTATTAATATGCGCATTGCAAAAGCGAGTATAGAACTTGCAACTGCTCCTCAATTTGACTATATCATCGTTAATAACGATCTGGAGACAGCTCTTGAAGAAGCACATAAACTTGTTGAAGATTTTATTGTTAATTCCCCGATTGAAGAAAACAAAAAGAAATAGGGATTATGAAAACCGGGCTTTATTTTGGCACTTTTAATCCTATTCATATTGGTCATTTAATAATTGCCAATCATTTAGTTGAATATTCTCAATTAGATCGAGTATGGATGGTAATTACCCCCCACAATCCTTTTAAAAAGAAAAGTTCACTTCTCGATAATCACCATAGGTATCAATTGGCGCAACGCGCGGTAGAAGATTTTCCCAATATAGAAGCAAGCACAATTGAGTTTGATTTGCCACAACCTAATTATACCACTAATACCTTAATACATCTGGAGGAAAAATATCCCAACGAAGAATTCTGTTTGATTATGGGCGAGGATAACTTAAAAAGCCTTCATAAATGGAAAAATTATGAAGCAATCCTCAAAAATTACGAGATCTACGTATATCCTAGAATATCCTCTGGGAATGTTGATCATCAGTTTGTAGATCACCCAAAAATAAACCGGGTCCAAGCTCCCATTGTTGAAATTTCCTCAACATTTATCCGTCAAGCAATTAAGGAAGGTAAAAATTGCAAACCATTACTGCCCCTCCCTGTTTGGAAGTATATAGATGAAATGAATTTTTATAGATAATGGAAATAAAAAACCGTTTTCAATTAAATGAAAACGGCTTAAAACCAATTTATAATGTAATTTCTTAATCCACTTGCGGTATACGCAATACCTGCCCTGGATAAATTTTGTCTGGATCTTTAAGCATAGGTTTGTTAGCCTCAAAGATAACAGGGTACTTCATAGCGTTACCATAATAGGTTTTAGCTATTTTACTCAACGTATCCCCTGATTCTACAGTATGAAACTGAGCTTCAGGCTCTGTATGCTCAACTTCCATACGATCATCTACCTGTGCAATTCCGTTTGTATTTCCTACAACCAAAACAATCTTCTCTTTAGTTGACTGGTCATATGCTTTACCGGTTATAGTGGCTGTATCTCCAGATATACTTACTTTAAGATTCTCTGCTTTAAGTCCAAGATCTTTTACGGTTTCTTCCATAGAAGCAGCAGCCTTTTTATTGGCTTCTTCTGTAGCAGCTTTCTTTTCCGCTTTAGCTTCTGCAGCTTCTTCGGCATCTGTTTTTCCAATGCCAAAAACCTTAGCTCCCGCATTTTTAATAAATGAAAATAATCCCATCTTTTTTAGTTTTTATTACTATTTCAGTTAAAGCACGGAATTTACAAAATAATCATTTCGCTGTAGCTTATTAGCTTTAAATAAATCACAATAACTTTAAAAACCAAGGTGTTTTTAGTTTATATAAAAATTGCACTTCCGTTTCCTATAAAAAAGAAACCGCCCCATCCGATAAAAATCGGTGAAGCGGCTTCAACTAACTAACCAACCAAAAAATCAACTTTTGCTCTTTGCTTCTTTTACAAGCTTTTATTCTTAATATCTTTATTTATAAATATCCACTTATAAAATTCATCAGTAAAATAATTACAATCTGAATTGGGATTGGGGCCTTTTATAAGTATTTATCATTCACGTTGTCAACCTCATAATCTAATTATACATTTGCAATTGCCGTGCCATTTTTATTTAATTACCCTTCAAAATAAAAATTATTCTTTACTGTTAAAAATGAAAGTTCTCCAGCATTATATTTCTGCAAGGGATAAAGAAAAGTTTCCTAAAAAGATTTATCCTAATCAAAAATAGTGAGCTGTACACGCTTATAAATTGTGAAATCCACAGGTTTAATAAAGCTCAATTTTGTTGTTTGACAAATAGATTAACTATAGATTTCATTTTAAGAATACCAAAAGACGTGCCGTAAAATGCAAAGTATTGAACACCTGAATTTTAGTTAGAATTAGAAAAAGGTTATTTTTGATAATCTTAAATATTTCAACTTAAATGGCATTAAAATTTGGTGTTATTGGTGGCGGAAGCTGGGCAACTGCCATAGTAAAAATGCTTTGCGAAAATCTGGACGAGGTCGCCTGGTATATGCGCAGCGTTTATGCCCTAGAACATTTAAAAAAGGAAAAACACAATCCTAACTATTTAAGTGCGGTAGAATTTGACACTTCTAAACTCAAATTAAGCAACGAGATTAACGAGGTCATTCGTTATTCAGACTATATAATATTTGCAATTCCTTCAGCTTTTGTGGGAAAAGAGCTTGAGAAAATAACCGAATCCCTAGAAGGAAAAATCATTTTTTCAGCAATTAAAGGTATTGTACCCGAGAGCGGGAAAATAGTGGGAGCCCACTTTCACGATTCTTACGATATTCCTTTTGAAAATATCGGCGTAATTACAGGTCCCTGCCACGCAGAAGAAGTTGCATTAGAAAGACTTTCCTACCTCACCATTGCCTGTGCTGATGAAGATCACGCTAAAGTAATAGCAAAACATTTAAGCAGCGACTATATAAAAACCACAATAAGTGACGACACCATAGGTACGGAGTATGGTGCAATGCTAAAAAACATATACGCCATTGCTGCTGGTATAGCCCATGGTCTGGGTTATGGAGACAACTTTCAGAGTGTGTTGATGAGCAATGCTATACGTGAAATGCGCAAGTTTATTAAAAAGGTACATAAGATGAAGCGGGATATCAATGATTCAGCTTATTTAGGGGATCTTTTAGTTACTGGATATTCTATATTTAGTAGAAACAGAATGTTTGGGAATATGATAGGAAAAGGCTACACCGTTAAAAGTGCGCAACTTGAAATGAATATGGTTGCAGAAGGCTATTACGCTGCTGCCAGCGCCTATAAAATCTACAAAGAATTGGGTGCTAAAATGCCTATAATACATGCTGTTTACAACATTTTATATAAAGGTAAAGAACCTAAAAAAGTATTTGCAAAGCTGGTAGATAAGTTAGACTGATTTTAGTTTAACTCCACAAATCCTTATCTTAGGATTATGAATACAAAAATCTTTTCTCAAAATCAAAATAAGCTATTTAGTCTTGCTCTTGGGTTTGCATTTCTTACTGTAGGATATAATATCATAGAAGGCATTGTGTCTATATATTTTGGGTTTCAGGATGAAACTCTTGCCTTATTCGGTTTTGGTCTGGATAGTTTTGTAGAAACAATTTCCGCTTTGGGTGTTGTGCAGATGATATATAGAATCAAGAGTAATCCCAATTCAGATAGAGGTTCTTTTGAAATCCTTTCCCTTAAAATTACAGGATGGTGCCTTTATGGCCTTATTGCTATTCTTGCAGCTACTGCAATCAATAATATCATTCAGGGCAACCAACCCACCTCTACTGTCGCAGGAGTGGTAATAGGAGGTGTTTCAATCCTTACCATGTGGGCCTTGATCTATTTTAAAATTTCTCTTGGTAAAAAATTGAATTCAGCACCCATAATTGCAGATGCTAAATGCAATCAGGTATGTCTCTATATGTCTCTTGTTTTATTGGTCGCCAGCGGACTGTGGTGGCTTTTTAAAATCCCTTATGTGGATGTAGTTGGAACATTAGGGATTATATACTTTGCCTACAAAGAGGGGCGCGAAGCTTTTGACAAGGCAAAGGGAATAGAATGCTGTGGGTGTGACAGCCATTAAGGGTTTATTCTGCTAAAATGCCTTTATCCTTCATAACAGGAATAGCAGTCACATTATTTTCTTTAACGTTGTTGGCTTTAAATACATACGTCTTTTCCATTAATTGATTATCTGCAAAAAAAGTAACTAAAAACTCATTATTCAATTTCAGAACGCTGTCTTCTAAAAATTCTATTTTAGCAAAAGATTGGGCGGGCAGTACTTGAAGCTTATGGCGCATCTGGCTTGTTTCTTGATTTTTGCCATATCCTCTTGACAAAATCAAAACCATTTCGATAGCTTCCTGGCGATCGTTAATGATATAGACATTCCAATCATTTGTATTATGTTCTTTATTAAACTCTAATACCGCAACAACATGAACATCCTCAACTTTTGGAATCGAAATATCCTTACGCATGTTACTTTAATCTTTTTCTATTTTCCAGAAAACCCATAAAACAATCAACGCAAGCACCATTATACCCAGAAAAGTAGCACCAATTGCTATTTTAATGGCCGCAATAACAAACGTAAGATAACCTACTGCAATAAGTCCTATTACCAATAAAGCTATAACTAAATATTTTTTCATAAGGCACTTTTAAATTGTTCTAAAAACCGAATATCGTTCTCACTAAACATACGAATATCTGAAATCTGATGAAGCAGAAGTGCTATACGATCTATTCCCATCCCGAAGGCAAACCCGCTATATTCCTTAGAATCTATCCCGCAATTTTCTAAAACATTGGGATCAACCATACCGGTTCCCATTATTTCTAACCAGCCGGTGCCCTTGGTCATTTTATAGTCGGTTTCTGTTTCTAATCCCCAATATACATCTACTTCTGCACTTGGCTCAGTAAAAGGGAAATAAGAAGGACGTAACCGTATTTTACTTTTCCCAAACATTTCCGTCGTAAAATACTGTAAAGTCTGCTTTAAATCTGCAAAAGAAACATCCTTGTCTATGTAAAGACCTTCTACCTGATGAAAGAAACAATGCGATCTTGCAGATATAGCCTCATTACGATATACTCTTCCTGGGGAAATGGTACGTATGGGCGGTTTATTATTTTCCATATAACGAACCTGTACAGAAGAAGTATGTGTACGTAACAGCACATCTGGATCTGTCTGTATGAAAAATGTGTC
>CAXBEL010000004.1:0-55206 GCA_963974735.1 uncultured Flavobacteriaceae bacterium
TACGTCTACCTTTTACAAGTGACGAAGCTAAAAAGATGAATCAGGAAATCTTTGAAACCTTATATTTCGCAGCGGTTACAGCTTCTATGGAATTGGCTAAAGAAGAGGGGCCTTACCAGACTTATGAAGGTTCACCAATTTCTAAAGGGGACTTTCAATACAATCTTTGGGGAATTAAGGATGAGGATTTAAGTGGACGATGGGAATGGGATAAGCTTCGTAAAGAAGTACTTAAAAACGGAGTGCGCAACTCATTATTGGTAGCGCCTATGCCTACAGCTTCTACCTCTCAGATTTTAGGTAATAATGAAGCTTTTGAACCTTATACTTCTAACATTTATACGCGTAGAGTATTATCTGGTGAGTTTATCGTTGTTAACAAGCACCTTTTAGAAGATCTTGTTGCTTTAAATCTTTGGGACGAAGATTTAAAAGAAGCTATAATGAGAGCGAATGGTTCTGTACAGAATATTGATATTATTCCACAGGATCTCAAGGAACTTTACAAGACAGTTTGGGAATTGAGTATGAAAGATATAATAGATATGTCCCGTCATAGAGGATACTTTATTGATCAATCGCAATCGCTCAATTTGTTTATGGAAAACGCGAATTTCGCGAAGCTTACCTCAATGCATTTTTATGCATGGCAAAGCGGTTTAAAAACCGGAATGTACTACTTGAGAACAAAATCTGCTGTAGATGCAACTAAATTCACCCTTAAAAAGGAGGAAAAAGAAGAAGCTCCACAGCCAGCTAAGCAAGTAGCGCAACGTGCCGCGCAGACTTTAGAGGCCAGCGGTAATGTTCACAGACCCGTACCTATTGAGGAGCCTGCTACACCCTATGAATCAAAAGATGGGGAGAAAGTTTCAGTAGTAGCTGAGGCGAATACAGAGCCAATGAGTGCTGCAGAAATGAAAGCTATTATAGCGCAGGCTAAAGCGGCCGAAGGAGATGACGATTGCTTAATGTGCGGCTCTTAGAGACTCACAGATTAAATAATTAATTTTAGTACCCCATTTGATTATAGATCAGATGGGGTTTTTCATTTATCACAATCATTAATTATAGAGTAGATATGTTTCTATGCTGTTTTGTCTCCCTGAACCCAGTCGAAGGGTATAACCCATCAGGATTGTTGTTTACGATATAGAAGCAGATGGTGTAATTTTATTGAATAATAAATTGATGTTTAGGTGTTTAAATTAAATTGTGGGGTCGTGAATAAGAAATTTATAGCAAATCATTTTCCAGCCTTAATCAAACACTTGGCGGAAAGGAAGGTATTGACAACAGCTGAAGTGAATCAAATTTTAAAAAAGTATCAGGAGGAAAGTATCAGAGATTTATGTTTTTTAGACGAAACTAAAAGAGAAAAAATCGAAAGGGAGTTGAGAGAAAATTATCTACGGTTTCTAGCTGAGAAGAATCTCTTGAGAGATAATTAAATATATTCTACTGCTAACAGCTTTATTTAGCAATTATTTTGTCACCTTGAGCAGATGCGATCCGTAAGAATTCATTCTCGGCTACAATCGAATTGATCTATAAATACAAAACCTGCTCATTGAGCAGGTTTTGTATTTATAGAAGCAAATTTTTATAAATGCTTTTTATGCTCTATATAATAATGCTCTAGAAGGTTCATAGTTGCTTTTATTAAATCTTCGGTCTCTTGTAGCAGACTAAAGTAAAGCATTGTATTCTTAGGGCTGGAGTCACTATTACGTGTACGTTCGACTTGCTTTTCTATTTTGGAGGATAGACTGTCTAATAGGTCTTGTTTCTCTTCCAGAATCTCAACAATAGCATCAAAGTTTTTGTCATTAAAAGTTTCTGTGATCTTATTAAAAAGCTTTTCAAGTTTATGCTCTATTTCCTTAAGATCCTTGAGCTGTGTAAACTTCAACCCTTTATGATTGTTGTTTAAATGGTTGTAGCTTGATGTAGTTACAAAATCTATAGACTGGGTAACATCTTGAAGATAGCCTAATACATCAATATAAAAACGACTGGCTTGTACATGGGTATCATCCAGGTTCTTTATGAAGTAATACAGACTGTTACGCAGTTCTTCAACTTCTGCATTTAGCTTAGTGATCCCTTTTTTACTTTTCTTGAGTTTGGAAAGATCAACCTTGGCCAAACCTTCAATGGTTCCTGTATAGACCTTATTACCTCTTTTAAAGGCAGAAGCAACATTAGATGTGCTTTCGTTTATAATCCCTTGTATAGAATTGCTCACGGCGCGTAAAAGGCGTCCCTCTTCAGCTTCGGCCTGTGTTCTTTTTTTATGGTTTATATAGTTGCGCACTAAAATTATTACAGCTAGTGTAAACAATATAAAAAGCGCAACCGTACCACCTTCATAAAGAATAAATGCCATAATTGAAGCAGCGGTAAAAGCACTTAGCGCGGTCATAAACCATCCACCTATTACGTTCATAACTCCTGCAACCCTATAAACAGCACTCTCACTTCCCCAGGCTCTATCTGCTAAAGAGGTACCCATAGCAACCATAAAAGTTACATAGGTGGTTGAAAGTGGTAATTTCATTGAAGTTGCCAATGATATTAATACACTGGCAATCATAAGATTTACTGCCGCCCGCACTAAATCAAATGCCGGCATATCCAAAGCAGCGGCACGAGAGGTCGGCAGCTTTTTTGTAAACCTTAAATTTATGCGCTGTTGTGTTTTCTTGGGAAGGATAGCGGTAAATGCATAATTTAATTTCATAGCACCACGTACCATACTTCTTGAAACGGCATTGGGTTTAAAACGTTCTGTACCTTCATCCTGACGGGATAGATCTACAGATGTTTTTACAACTCTACGTGCTTTTTTAGAAAACCATAATGTTAGGATCATCACCACACCGGCAAGCATAAGCAGCATCGGCTGGGTAGGCACTTTTTCCGCTAGGGTTTCCATACTAAAGGCTCCTGGAGCGACACCACTATCTATCCAAAACAAGTAGGATTGATAAGCGGCAATAGGGACACCTATAAAGTTTACAAGGTCGTTACCAGCAAATGCCATTGCCAAAGCAAATGTCCCAATAACGATTACCATTACATAGACGTTGATTTTTAAAAATTTATCCAATATCCACGAGATTGCAGACCATACGATGGCACTAAGACCTATAAACTGCAATACGTTTGTATTTGCCCAATCCAGAAATGCTCCCTGTACAAAACTGGCTCCACTCAGTCCTTTAATAACAATAAAGTAACTGATACCGGCAATTGCCAAACCACCAAATAAAGCGGCTGCCCAAGATGGTTTCTTTTCAAAATTAAAGGTGAGCAATAAGCGGGTAAAGAACTGTATGATGGCACCTACGGTAAAGGCTATAACTACTGAGAGTAAAATACCCAGAATGATCTCTATGGCCTTGTCAGAATTTATATATTCCCCTATTTGAAGAAAGGTGTCATCGTTTGCAGATAACTTGATGAAGGTCATACAAACTGCTGCACCCAGTAATTCAAATACGATGGAAACTGTGGTAGATGTAGGCAGACCCAACGTATTGAAAAAATCCAAAAGAAGGATGTCTGTAATCATCACAGCCATAAAAATGACCATGATCTCATCAAAATAGAATTGCCCGGGTACAAATATCCCCTTTCTGGCAACTTCCATCATTCCACTAGAGGTAAGGGCTCCAAAGCCTATACCTACACTGGCGACAATCATTATTGTTTTAAAAGAAACTGCCTTAGAACCTATGGCGGAATTCAGGAAATTTACAGCATCGTTACTAACTCCTACAACCAAATCTGCAATGGCGAGAATGGCCAAAGCGATCAGCATGATTAAATAGATGTTCTCCATTAACTAGTAATACTTTAGTCCGCAAATTTGATATTTATTTTCTGTATATATGTTATGAGAAGGTTATAAGTAGCCATTTTTTGAGAGGAATTCTCTATAAATGGACCTAATGTTATCAAATTCGGATTCTGTTCAACATTAAATTTAAGTGGTAAAAACTTAATATACAGTTAAATATGCTTTTAATGTTAATTTAATGTTACCTAAATGTTTCTTTATAATTAAATTAGTGTTACATTTGTCATGTAAAGTTTAACTCCCAAAATTGATTATAATGAAAAAGCTACTCATGATTTTCGCTTTGATAGGTACATTTGCCTTATCAAACGCACAGGAAAAAGTAAAAAACACTTATGTAAAAGATGGTAATCTTATTAAGGCTACCTTATTTCATGACAATGGCGATGTAAGTCAGACGGGTTATTACACAAAAGAAGGAAAACTACAAGGTACCTGGATAAGTTACGATGTAGAAGGTAAGAAAACCGCAGTCGCTCAGTACGAGAAAGGACAGAAAGTTGGAAAATGGTTTTTCTGGAATGATGAAACTTTAAAAGAAGTTGATTATACCAATTCTAGAATAACAAGCGTGAACACCTGGAAGAATTCTGGTGAGCGCGTGGTGAGTAATAACTAAATACTTATTGCCATAAACAAAGGATCTGCAACAGCGTTCCTTTCGTGATAAATTAAAAATTAAACCTCCTAGTATTAGGAGGTTTTTTTATTTACTTATTTGTTTTTAGAGGCATGTTTTAAGTTTAGGACAAGTAAATGATGGCATCATACATCCCGATTAATATTAATATCTAAATAATATTATCTTTAGTCCTTCAACTAACTTCAATGAGAAATATATTGAGTCAAGCTTTACAAAATGACATTGACAATATTGCTCAAATAAATGCAATTCCCTCAATTTTAAATGTCATTTGCCGCACCACAGGGATGCGGTTTTCTGCAGTTGCACGTGTAACAGACGAAAAATGGATTACTTGTGTATCACAAGACGAAATCAATTTTGGACTGGCTACCGGGGATGAACTGGAATTAGAAACCACCATCTGTAATGAAATTAGGCAACATACCAATCCGGTCATTATTGAGGAGGTAAAAAAAAGCCCACAATTCTGTAATCATCATACCCCTGCTAAATATGGATTTCAAAGCTATATCTCATTCCCAATTTTCAGGAAAAATGGTGATTTTTTTGGAACACTATGCGCAATTGATCCAGAACCTGCAAAACTAGAAAATAAAGAAGTAAGGGATTTATTCGAACTTTATACACAATTAATTTCTTACCATTTAGACACCATTGAAAATCTAAATGAACTTACTTTAAGTCTACAGGAAGAAAAACATATCGCCGAATTGCGAGAAACATTTATAGCCATTTTAGGTCATGATTTACGTAATCCAGTAGGGACGACAAGGATGTGTGCAGATATCCTGCTACAAATGAATTTGCCCGAGACAGCCAAAAGACAAGCAAGAACAATCAAAAGCACCTCATATAGAATGCAGGGGCTTATAGATAATTTACTTGATTTTGCTAAAGGACATTTAGGTGAGGGAATTAGATTAGAACTTTCTGAAAATAATCAGGCTCTCAAAAAGGCGTTACAACAAGTTTCTAAAGAAATCAAAACAATAGATAAAATCCATAAAATTAATTCTGAAATAGATTTAGAAGAAAATGTAACCTGTGACTTCAATAGAATAAGCCAGCTTTATTCTAATCTATTGAGCAATGCGATGAAACACGGAGCATCTGATAAACCTATATTTACAGATATAAGATCCAAAAATGGAATATTTTCAATACGGGTTTCTAATTCGGGGGATACAATACCCTCTGAGAAATTAACAAACCTATTTAAACCTTTTTTCAGCACCAATTCTAAAAGCAATAAATCTGGTTTAGGTTTGGGATTATATATATCATCTGAAATTGCCAAAGCGCATAAGGGTAAGATAGATGTCGCATCAGTGGATGGGCAAACCACGTTTACCTTTACTATGTCTGCTCAAAGCGCCAGCACTAAAATGTCCTGAAAAACCCTTAATGTATAAAATTTTCCCCCTTCTTCTTTTTCTTTTAAGTCTAGCAATGACTGCTCAAACAGAGATAGAAGTAACCGGTAGAATTATAGAACAAGATTCGCAGAATCCTTTAGAATTTGCCGAAATTATCCTGATTCCTAAAGACTCTATAGATTTAATAGGAGTGATTACTGATGCAAATGGAGTTTTCAATATAAAAGCGCAACCGGATTTATATGAATTTCAGGTTACCTATGTGGGTCAAATACTTTACTCTACAAATTTAGAAGTAAGCAATAATCCCATAGATCTGGGAACTCTCCAAATTGATATCTCACAACAACTGGATGAAGTAATCATACAGGCCAGAAAAAAACTGATTGAAAGAAAGATTGATCGACTTGTTTTTAACGTGGCAAATTCATCAAAAGCATCGCAAGGCGATGTGATAGAAGTCCTAAAGATTACACCTGGTGTACGGGTGCAAAATGATGAAATCAATATGATAGGTAAGGGAAATCTTCAGGTGATGATAGATGATAAAATTATCCGATTAGCAGGTCAGGATTTAGTGAATTTTCTTCGCTCAATCGCTTCAGAAGACATTCAGAGTATAGAAATAATAAATAATCCGCCGGCAAAATATGAGGCTTCAGGAAATAGCGGACTCATAAATATCATTTTAAAAAAAGCAAAGAGAGATTCCTGGAATGCCCAGCTAAAAGGCACTTATCTGCAACGTCAAAAACCCACCGAAAGATTTTCAGGAACATTCATTTTTAATAAAGATAAATGGAATATTTCGACAAGGTTGGGCTATAACCGGCAATCAATCCATCTGGATGAGGAGGCAACCTCAAACTTTCCAGATGGGCGTTGGGAAACTTCAACCCCTGTCAATATTGATACAGAAGGTTTTGTGGCAACGACAGATATAGGCTATCAGATTACTGAAAATTGGGAAATAGGCGCTCAGTATTATTTTAATGGTACACTCGCAGAAGTGGATGTTAACCCATCAACAACTGTTTTTGATTATGGCAGCAATAACATTATTAGGTCATTAGATTCCGATGGTTTTGAACCGCAACATCCCAGAACACATTCTGTGAATTTTAATAACCAAATCAACTTAGATACGCTGGGTAGAAAAGTAATTTTAAACTTGGATTATTTTAGTAATTTCAATCCAGATGGTAAAAATTATGAAGGGGTTTCCATTATTGCTCAGCCCTATTCAAAACAATACTACAAGTCTATTAATCTCAATGAAAAGGATATAGAAAACCTTTCAGCAAAATTGGATATTGAATATCCGCTACAATGGATCGATATGGATTTTGGTGGAAAAATTTCGCATTCCAATTCCTTCAACGACATCTCTTTTTTTAATAGCGGTTTAAGCAATCAGCCCATCGAAGAAACCCCACTGCAAATGAATGATTTCACCTATAAGGAAGGTATTCAGGCGCTGTATTTTTCGGCTAATAGAAAGTTTGGCGACAAGTGGAGCGCACAGTTTGGATTACGAATGGAACATACACAAACAGATTCAAATGCAGATAATTTAAATCTGTCCAACAATACAGATTATACCAATCTCTTCCCCACTTTCTACGTGTCTTATGAGGCAACCGAAAATTCCAGCTTTGCTTTAAATTATAGTAGAAGAATTGAGCGGCCCAGATTCTATGATCTAAATCCCAATGTGTATTACCGCAATCCTTTTCAGGCTATGGAAGGAAATCCTTTTCTGCAGCCGGCATTTATTCAGAACATAGAGCTGTCTAACATCTATAAAAATTTTGTCACAAAAATATATTACAGCTACGAGGATAATCTGTTTGCTGAAATCCCGCTACCAAATGCAAATACGAGTGTCACCCGGCTCACGATCAAAAATTTCATAAACCGAAATAGGATAGGAATCTCAGAAAACTACACTTTTGATGATATAAAATGGTGGAGCAGCAACAATAATCTGGATATAAATTACTCTGAATCTCAATTTAATCTGGAAGAACCGCAAGAGGATCAAAACGGATTTAACGCTACGATTTCCACTTATAATGATTTTAATCTAAACACTGATAAAACCATTCTCGCCGGGGTAAACTACTGGTATGAATTTCCGGGAATTGATGGCGTTTTTAAAACCAAAGCCAGAAGTTCTTTTGGGCTTTCCCTTCAATTTTTAATGCTGAATAAAGATTTGAATATCACGCTTAGAGGAGAGGATCTTTTTAAGAGCGCTGTAGAACAAAAAAGCTCCACGATAAACGGAGTTTTTCAGCAAATGAAATCCTATTACGACTCAAGACAATTCTGGCTGTCCCTAAGCTACAAATTTGGAAATAATGATATTACCGTTAGAAAACGTGAAACAGGTAATGATGAGGAGAAAGGTCGCGCTGGGGGATGAGATTCTAAACAAAAAGTTTTAATGATAAAATTTAAAAATCTATTAATTGCACTTTTAATATTGAGTATAGGTTCCTGCGCTCATACAGAAAAGCAATCTAACGCAGAAAAGATTGATCCATCAAGCAGCAGCGGAATTGAAATTGGGCAGTTTAAAACCATTCATTCTAAAATTTTAAATCAGGACAGAGAACTCCTTATTTATCTTCCCGAAAGTGCAAAAGACCCCAATAGAAAAAGAGATCAATATCCCGTTGTTTATCTTTTAGACGGCGGTGATAAATTCATTCCATTTGTGGGTATGTTGAAACAATACAGCGAAATGAACACACAAATTCTTCCAGAAATGATTGTGGTCGCAATTAAAAACATAGATAATAATAGTAGGATGATGGACTTTTCGCCAACCACGGCAGGAAAACCCAAAGAATATGGTGGAGGAAACAAGTTTTTAGAATTCATAGACAAAGAACTTTTTCCATACATCGAACAAAATTATTCAGGTTCTCAAAACAGAACTATTATTGGGCATTCATTTGGTGGTTTAGTGGTGATGAATGCGCTCACATCCCAACCTGAAATGTTCACAAACTATTTATTTATAGATGGCAGTCTATATTTTGACGATGAGTTATTTCTGAATGACCCAAAATACAGCTTGCTTGGGAAAGATCATAGAAACAAAAACCTGTATATCGCAATAGCAAATACGGCGACTTATGGGAGTGATTTAGAAAGCATAAAAAAAGACACCATTAGAGCGAATAGATATGTTCGCCACTCTCTTAAACTTGTTGACCAGATCGAAAGTGTGAACACAGAATTAAATATGAAATGGAAATATTACGAAAATGATACTCACGGAAGTACTGCTTTTTTAGCTCAAATGGAGAGTTTTCGGTTTTTCTATTCCTGGTTTGAATTTAAGGAAGAGCAGAATTATCGCAGTAAATATTTTGTGCCTGAAACCGACACGGATCGATTTGCTAACCTCACTAAAGCGCATTTTGATACGGTCTCAGAAAAAATAGGTTATAAATTTATGCCTGAAGAAGATTGGTTGAGTGGTTATGCCTATTCGCTAAACAGTTTTCAAAACCAACCTGATCAAGCCATTGATGCCTATAAATTGAATATAGATTACTATCCCGAAAGCCCTACTACATATAAAGATTTAGCAGACTTTTATTTGTCGCAAAAAGATACGATTTCAGCTAAGAAATATTATGGGAAGGCGTTGGAATTGGATGATAATTTAGAAGTTAAAGAAGTATTAGAAAAATTAGGTGTTTGAAACATCAAGCTAAAAATCTAAACAACTTCCTTCTAATCGCAAATCATGTCTTTCAGTTTTTATCTGCCTGATTTAATTTGATAACGGTTATATTTAATGTTGATATATTGAATTATCTACCTGCCGCAAAAAATTGGATAATATGAAAATTATAAAACTGAAACTTTTCAACTTCAAAAAATTCGAATTTCTAGAAATAGATTTCAGAGATAATTTAAACGTTTTAATTGGAGACAATGAATCTGGAAAAAGTTCAATTTTATTAGCAATTGACTTAGCACTAAGAGGTAGCAGAAACCGAATTGAAACCGAAGGATTAGATTTACTGTTTAATTCCAACTGTATAGAAAAATTCTTTCACACCAATACTTACGAGACTTTACCAAAACTTAAAGTCGAATTATATTTTGACAACTTAGGCGATAAAAACGAATATTATGGAAGAAACAATACGCTTGGAACTGACCAATTTGGTCTCTCTCTGATTTGTGAACCAAGAGATGAATTAAGTAAAGATATTTCAGAAATTTTAGCACAAGGAAAACGAAATTTTCCCTTTGAATACTATTCAATTGCCTTTCATAAATTCTCTGGAGAACCATATTTAAGCTTTAGAAAAGATTTTAAGCATATACTTTTAGACAATACTCTAATTAATAATGATTATGCTACAAATCAATACATAAAGACTTTATACGATAGCAACGTAACTTTATCAGAAAAGAACAAGCATTTAAACGAATATCGTAAATATAAGAATGACTATCGAGAAACAATTCTAGCAGACGTCAATAAAAAAACTGGCGACTATCAATTTGGAATTAAAAATGACAAAAAATCTAATTTAGTTACAGACTTAACAATTACAGAAGAAAACATTGACATTCAAAATAAAGGAAAGGGACGTCAATGCTTTATAAAAACAGAATTTGCATTACAAAAAAATCAAAACGAATTAGATTTTGTGTTATTGGAGGAACCAGAAAATCATCTAAGTCATTTGAATATGAAAAATTTAATTTCTCGTATAAATGATTCTAAAAACAAACAGATTTTCATTGCAACTCATAGTAACTTAATCAGCTCAAGATTAGATTTAAGAAATACAATTTTACTAAATAGCAATAGTTCTATTTCAATAGACCTCACTAATTTAGAAGATTCAACTGCAAGCTTCTTTATGAAAGCACCAGACAATAATATCTTGGAATTTATATTATCCAAAAAAGTTATTCTAGTTGAAGGAGATGCAGAATTTATTCTTTTAGAAAGGTTTTTTGAGATAACAACAGGAAAAAAACCTAATGATTTGGATTCCCACATAATTTCAGTTGATGGAACGAGTTTTAAAAGATACCTAGAAATTTCCAAATTGCTTAATATCAAAACAGCAGTAATTAGAGATAACGATAAAGACTATCAAAAGAATTGTGTTGACAGATATTCTAAATATACTGCACCAAACATTCAAGTATTTTCTGAGAAAGATAATACTCTTTCCACCTTTGAGATTTCAATGTTTAACACAAATACTCAAGTTTGTAACGACCTATTTTTACTCGGTAGAAAAACAAGGACTGTCCAACAATTTATGCTTGATGAAAAAGCTGAATGTGCATTTGAAATATTAGACAAAAAAAGTGCAGAAATTAAAGTTCCTGATTACATAAAAGAGGCAATCGAATGGTTAATAAAAAATTAATCTTAGCAGTCGCTGGCTCTGGAAAAACAACAAGTCTAATTGACAAACTAAATCTAACTGAAAGGTTTTATTTGGTTACTTATACAATTACAAATGCTAGTTTAATTAGACAGAGAATTATCAAAAGATTTGGCTACTTACCAAACAACATAAAAGTATTTACTTATTTCAATTTTTTATATAGTTTCTGTATAAAGCCTTTTTTATTCTATAAGTATAATCTTAAAGGAATATATTTTGACAACTCACCTGATTTTACAAATTATTTAAAAAATTCCAATATAGAAAAGTACATCAGTAAAAATGGTTACGCATATCATAATAGATTAGCCAAATTAATCGAGTTTGAGAATTTAATAGATGATGTAAAATTAAGGCTTGAAAAATTCTGCGACCACTTTTATTATGATGAAGTACAAGATTTAGGAAGTCACGATTTCAATTTTATTATGGAGCTTTCAAAATCAAAACTTAATTTTCTTTTTGTTGGCGATTTCTACCAACATACTTATGTTACAAGTTTCGATAGAAATGTAAATGCAAGTTTGCACAAGGATTATGCAAAATATTTAAAAAGATATGAAGATTACAATATTACAATTGACTTAGACACTTTAAGCAATAGCTGGAGATGTAGTCCAACAATTTGTAATTACATAACTGATAACCTAAAAATTCAAATTGGCTCTCATAGAACTGACCAAACTAAAATAGAATTTATTGAAGATAAAAAAATCCTTACTGAAAAGCTAAATGATGACACAATAATAAAACTGGTTTATAATAATGCTATTAAAAGAGATTTTAAAGCCAAAAATTGGGGCGAATGTAAAGGAGAAGATGATTTTATAGACACCTGTATAATATTAAATCAAACAACGTTTAACTTATACAAAAAAGGCAAATTAGCTGAATTAGCAAAGACAACTAAAAATAAATTATACGTTGCTCTATCGAGAACAAGAGGAAACTGTTATTTAGTAAGTGAGAAACTTTTGAAATAAAGCACAGTTTACAACAATACAGATAAATACCGATATTATTAATTCAATAATAACAAAATGCAACCTATTTCAGTCCAAAATAAAACTTTCTATTATCCGGAATATAAAACTCAACGAAATACAATAAACACAAAAATTGAAATAATTTAGAAGCAAACAAGTATCTAAAAACCAAATCACTATGCTTTTATCAATCAACCCAAAACTTCCTATGCGTGATAAAACCATTACAAAGGATTTTTATTTAAATCTGTTGGGTTTTGAGCAATTTGGAGGTGATTATCCAGAGTATTTGATGGTGGAGAAAGATAATATTCAGATTCACTTTTTTGAGTTTAAAGCCCTTGACCCTAAAGAGAATTACGGTCAGGTATATATACGAACTGATAATATAGACCCGTGGTATAAGTTAGCTGTGGACAAAAAGATAAATATGCCGGCGGCTGGACATTTAAAAGTCAAACCGTGGGGACAAAAAGAGTTTGCTTTACTGGACCCAGATCACAATTTATTGACTTTTGGGCAGGATGTTGTGTAACGGCTCAAATGAGCTTTTCCTGTTCTAAATAAATTTATAGTTAGCGCTACAAAGATGAAAACTGATCGATTAGAAGCTTTTAGCGATGGGGTATTTGCTATTATTATCACAATAATGGTGTTGGAATTAAAAGTGCCAGAGGAGACAGATTTTAATTCGCTACTGCCTAAAATCCCTATTTTCTTAAGCTATTTAATCAGCTTTATTTACTTAGGTATTTATTGGAACAACCACCACCACCTCTTTCAAATCACCGAAAGGATTAACGGGAAAATACTTTGGGCAAATCTACACTTGCTTTTTTGGTTATCCCTTATTCCGTTTACCACAGCTTGGCTGGGTGAAAACTATCAGGCTTTTGCACCTGTAGCACTTTATGGTGTTATTCTGTTAATGAGTGCTTTCGCCTATTTTATATTGCAAAATAAAATCCTAAAAAATCACGATAAGGATTTTGCGTTGCGTAAGGCTGTAGGTAATGATCGTAAAGGAAAACTTTCTATGGCTATTTATCTAGTAGGGATAGGAGTGGCTTTTTTTAATTCCTGGGCTGCGATTGCTTGCTATATGGGTGTCGCGGTTATGTGGTTTGTGCCAGATAAGCGCATTGAGAAAACCATCGATTAGATTTTATAGATCTGCGCTTAATACTAGCGCTTGGATATCTTATTGTGAGTAATGTTTTTTTGGCGGGAACTTCTAAATGTTCCTTTTTCAAAATTGCGTTTAGCCGCATGTTTTGTGCTACGCCCCTGCACGCGCTCACGCCACATTTTAAAACTGGAGGGCTTAAGCTCCCGGCGCATCAGTTCTATAACTTCCTGCTCCTTTAAGTCAAACTGAAAGTCGATGGCTTCAAAAGTGGTTCTGTCTTCCCACGCCATTTCAATAATGCGGTCAATCTCTCTTTCGGTAAACTCTCGGGATTCAGACATTCACAGGATATTTAGGCTTTAGGTTTGTAATCATCACTTCCGTGATTTCATCCAGATCAAACTTATGCTGCCAGCCCCACTGCTCACGCGCAACAGAATCATCAATGCTTTGTGGCCAAGTATCTGCAATTTCCTGTCTAAAGTCAGGCTCATAGCTTATTGTAAATTCAGGAATATGTTTTTTAATGCTTCTGGCCATATCTTCGGGGTCAAAACTGATTGCAGAAAGATTATAGGAAGATCTTATTTGGATCGCTTCAGGTTCTGCATCCATTATACCTATGGTCGCTTTAATTGCATCATCCATGTACATCATGGGTAGAATCGTGCCCGCTTTTAAAAAGCAGCGGTAATTTTGATGTTTCAGAGCCCTATGGTAAATGTCTACAGCATAGTCTGTAGTACCTCCGCCGGGTTCTGTGGTATAGCTAATAAGACCGGGATAACGTACGCTTCGTACATCTACACCATACTTATTATGATAATACTCACACCAGCGTTCGCCGGTTTGTTTAGAAATCCCATAAACCGTAGAAGGCTCCATTATGGTTTTTTGAGGAGTATATTCCTTTGGGGTACTCTGTCCAAAAACAGCAATACTGGATGGCCAGAAAACTTTGGAAATTTTTTTGTCTTTTGCGAGATTCAGGACGTTAAAAAGCGAATTCATATTAAGATCCCAGGCTTTTTTGGGGAACCGCTCAGCAATTGCACTCAACATGGCAGCCATTAGATAAACGGTATCTACTTTATAGCGTATAACGATATCCTCTATTGCAGAATAATCTGTGGCATCTACAATTTCAAAAGGACCAGAAGCCATAAGAGCAGAATCACCCTCGCGAATATCGCTGGCTATAACGCGGCTGTTGCCAAATCTTTTTCTAAGTGTTTGAGTAAGTTCGGTACCTATTTGACCACAAGCACCAATAATAAGAATCCTGCCTTTCATGCAATTAATTTAGGCTGCAAAGGTAATTTTTTTATCAGAGTAAGATGGGAAAAGAGCGTCATATCAAGAGGTATATAGGCGCTAAAAAGCTGTTTTTTACAAAACTTAACGTTTGCCCAAAAGTGTTTAACAAAACGGGTTTGATTTCTTAAAAGTTAAAGTAAAGTTTAGTAAACATTTGGGGTTGTGAATTTTAAAGGTTGGCTATCGCCTCCTACATTTGTGATATCAATAAAATTAAAAATTATGAAAAAACTAGGAATAACAATATTCGCCGCATCATTAATGATAATTGGTTGTAAAACCAACGGTGAGAAGGAAGCTCAAGTAGAAGACGAGAATAATGTTGAAACTACAAGAACAGCTTCGGATTCTGAAGAAATGAAATATGCTGATGCAAGTTTAAGCCAAGATGCCTACGCGATCAATACAGAGGATATTAATGTAAATCCAGAAACGCGTGATAAAGTAATGTCTTGGACAGCACTTAACACATTTCACACAACTATTCAAAATTTAAAAGAGGCACCTGAGGATGAAATCCAAGAATATGGTGACCGTCTTAAAATGGAAGCAGGTAATCTGAAAAATACAATTCCGGCTTCTATGATGACAGAAGAAATTGAAGAGGACATCAAAGATATCAATGAGGAGATTGTTGATTTGCAGAAAATATTTGATGAGCCCGGTGTTGATGAAAACAGAATTTCAAGTCAGGTTGAGGAATTAGTTGAAGCATATGATGACTTTAATGAAGAGGTTAAGGAAACAATGGTTCAAATGTCTAAAAATGGTGAAGTAAAAACCATAAAAAGAGACACTTTAGCGCCTAACGGAAATTCTTAATAACTTCGAAAAAGAAGAAGAAAAATTAATATTTAAAGCACTGGGAAACCAGTGCTTTTTGTTTTGTAAAAAGCTTTATGCACTGGGGTAGAATGTTTTTTTAACAGCGTATTAAAACGAATTTGGCAATTAAGGATAATAGTGTTAATAAGTGCAGAAACTTTATTAGAAATTTAAATATTTGGCAGCTAGCAACTTAAGGTAGCACAGTTATCTTTGTACTCTATTAAAACGAGTAAAAATTTAAAATGCGAATTACCCCACTACTTATTGCTATTGTAATCTTGTTTTCCGGCTGCGGAAATACAGATGAAGACTATGACAAACTAAGCCTCAATTCAAGAGTTGAGACCTTAATAAACCCTGCGCAGGAGAAAGTTGAAAACTGGCCTGCTTATGTTGCTTTTGATAATAATATGAGAATTATTAGCAATACCAATGCACTCAACGCCATAGGCCTTATGGATCAGATGATTGTAAATATAAATGCGATGCCGCTGCAAGTACCTGATGAATTAAGTACAGAAGAATTATTGGAAAGTATTAAAGAGGTAGATCACGAGGTTCAGGATTTTTACAGTGAAGTAGATCGCAATGAACTTCACGAGCATGTGGTGCAAAGTCATATAATAGATATTTTAAATGCTTATGATGATCTCAATAAAGAGATAAATTCTACGACGAGCAAGCAGATATAATTTATAACGTACTTAATGGCTCCATCTGGAGCTTTTTTTATGCCCTGCTTTCCTTACTTTTGGCAAGAGAAATGCTTATATGAAAAAATTACATTTTTTATTTTTGTTTTTAGGTTTACTAAGTATTGGATGTACAGAGAAATCCGCACCAGTGCAGGATCCTACAGAAACCACAGATTCCATTAAAATTTCTTTTCCTTCAGATATAAAGAAGAATGTTATTCTCTCTGCTGATGTAAATAGATTAACCTCTGGCTGGACCGGATATGGAGGGGTTTCACAAAATATCGATGAGCTTGATAACGCTTCCATTGCAACCATAAAAGAGAATTCTGAAGTTTGGGTCAACTCCAGCACAGAAATGCTAGAGGCGATTCCAGACAGTCTTAAGTCAAAACCTATAGAGGCTCGTGTCACTATTTTATTTACTAAAGCAAATACACTAAAACAGGAGGCTTCAAAAAGAATTGTAGATACAGCAGCTGTAAAGAAGGAAGCAACTGAATTCTATAATGCCTTTCAAGATCTTAAACTTCAGCTTAATCTAAAATATCAGAAATCTGTTGAAGATTATCTGGAGGAGTTTAGAGTAGAAAATGAAGAGGCGCGTGAACAGGAAGCAGAGCGTAGGTTAAGAGAAGCAGAACCAGCACAAATAGAACCAGATTCCACAATACAATAGCCATCAGATGAAAAAGCTCTTTTTACTTATCGGGATTATTTCAAGTTTATCTATTTGCGCTCAAAATGCAAAAGATCAAAAGCAGGCAATAAATAGCCAATTGGAAGCTTGGCATAAAGCTGCGGCTGATGCAGATTTTGATGCGTATTTTGGATTGATGACCAGTGATGCTGTTTTCATTGGTACAGATGCCACAGAAAATTGGCAAAATGAGGAGTTTAAGAGTTATTCAAAACCTTACTTTGATAAGGGAAAGGCTTGGAGCTTTTCAACTTTAGAACGGAATATCTATCTCGGTGCAGATAAAGATTTGGCCTGGTTTGATGAACTGCTGGATACCCAAATGGGAATCTGCAGAGGATCAGGTGTATTGGTAATGGATGACGGAATATGGAAACTGAAACATTACGTCCTTTCAATTGCAATTCCTAATGATAATGTTGCCGAAGTAACGGAGCTTAAAAAAGTAAACGACAGTCTGTTGATGAAGAAGCTGCATAATTAGCCATTCTTTATTTCATTAACTAATGCAAAAGCTTGATTTACATAATCTTTCTCCAGAAATAGTGTAAAGTAGTTTGAAGTAGAAATCACTTCAAAAATCGGAATCCCTTCATAAGCCAAGAGCTTAAAAATGTAAAAATAAAGACCTACGGTTTTTGAATTGTCCACCGGCAAGGCTATGGATAAAGAAGAAAGGTCTTTTTTAATGGTTACGCAAGTTTCCTTTTTAAAGCATTGTTCCACAACATCTGTAAGATCATTCGACACTAAAATATTGCTTTCATGAAAGGTACTGGAATACGTGAAATAAGCCTTTGGAATGCCTTTTACACGCTCTAGTAGATTGGATTGACTGTCAAGTATGGTGTTGGAATTGAGAAAAGTAAAATCTGTAATACCAGAGCGCACAACAATATCACCCAACTCCCGAACCATTTTAGGATCAAGTCTTTTTTGCGGAAAATACCTGCGCAAAGCCATAACAATAGAGCCCACGTTTATTTTTTTACCAAGCTCCTTTTCTATGTGCGGTTGAAAGTCTTCAGCTAAGGCACTATAATTAATTATTTTTCGCAATAGGGCATCTTCAACAAAAGGTTGATGCTTTACAAGTTGTTCTACGCAAGAGGTTATTGTCTTCAATGTTATATATTTAACAATATGTGCAAATTTATATAAATCAGTTGTATTTTTTTAATACTTCTCAAAATCGATTTAACTATGCATTAAAATGAAGAAGATGAATGTATTAAAATTTGGTGGTACTTCTGTGGGAAGTGCAGTTAACATACAGAAAGTTGTTGATATTCTCAGAAATTCTGAGGATCAAAAGATAGTTGTTCTTTCTGCTATGTCTGGGGTTACTAATCTTTTAGTAAGTCTTTATGAAGGTAGCATTGCCAGAAATGACCAGGAAATCACAACAGCTTTAGAAGCAATAAAAGTGAAGCATTTTGAGGCTATAGATCAATTGTTTACCACATCGGAGCGTGCAAGTTTAGCGATGGTGAAAATTGATCAGTACATAACACATCTTAGAGAACTGGCTCAGGGAGTTATTAAGCCTCACAGTTATGCCGAAATAGTAACTTATGGGGAAACGATGCTTACCTATTTGTTTTCTGCTTATTTAGAACAGGAAGGTGTAAACAATGTTTTGCTTGATGCTAAAGAATTTATGCACGTAGGACACGTTGAAAATCCGAATATTAATTCAGTTTCTAAGAAATTGAATCCTGTTCTTCAAAATCAACCTTCACAAATTTACATTACTCAAGGATTTGTGTGCCTGGATGAAAACGGTACAATAGCAACGCTTAAACGTGGAGGAAGTGATTTTTCTGCGACGATTGTTGCGGCTGCGGTTGATGCTGCAGGAGTTCAGATCTGGACAGATATTGATGGTCTGCATAATAACGATCCCAGATTTGTTGATGAAACCCGACCCATTGAACATTTAACCTACAATGAAGCGGCGGAACTGGCCTATTTTGGAGCAAAAATTTTACATCCTCAGACTGTTGCTCCCGTAATAGACAGGGATATTCCTATCTGGTTAAAAAATACTTTTGAGCCAGACGCTCCCGGCACTAAAATATCTAATGAATATCACGATAGAGGGCTTAAAGCCATATCTGCAAAAGATGGCATTACCGCAATAAAAATAAGATCTAACCGAATGCTGGGTGCTCACGGTTTTCTTAGAATTATTTTTGAGGTATTTGATCGTTATGAGACTTCAATAGATATGATAACCACTTCTGAGGTTGCTATATCGCTTACCATAGACGATGCAAAAAATCTTGAACATATTGTAACAGAACTTTCAGGAATTGCTGAAATTACTGTAGAGCACGATCACAGTATAATTTGTATTGTAGGGGAAAATCTTATTGCAGATCAGGAGTCTTATAAAGCCTTTGGCCTGTTAAATAATTTACCGGTGCGTATGATATCTTATGGAGGCAGCAATAATAACATATCTATGCTTGTGCCTACAAAGGATAAGGTATTGGCTTTGCAATATTTAAACTCGCAATTGTTTCAACTTGAAGGAACAATGATTTAGCCGCAGGATTAATTTTTCAAGAGAAAAATCCAGATGAAGGTCTGGATTTTTTATGCTACAAGCTCACTTGAAATTTAAAGTCCAAAACCTCTTTAAGGTTAACGGAATCTATTTGTTTGAAAGCCGTTTCATTCTCATCTGTGTAATGAGGCGGCTCTAATCCGAGTTCGTTTGCTTTTCTTGCATAGTAATCGGCTTTAGTGGGATGCTCAGGAGAAACACCGTTAAACATGTAGCCAAAAGCATCTTTATCTATAATCTGTTTTATGATCCGGATACAATCATCACGGTGAATGAGATTAACAGGTGCCTGACCATTATTTAAATCGGTGCGGCCGGCTAAATATTTTACTGGATTGCGAGAACCTCCAAATAAACCACCAAAACGAATAACCGTAGTTTTTATCTGCGGGGAATCCTGAAACATCTTTTCTACTTCAAGCAATTGTTTGCCTCTATTTTCGCTGGGTTGAGGTAAATCATTTTCAGTTACTTTTCCCTGCTCATCGTCATACACGCCAGTGCTGCTTACCAGAATAACTTTTTTAACCTCAGAAGCTTCAATAGCATTTAAAAAATGCACCATTTTTAAAGCATGATTGTGACCAGAATTTCGTCTTAAACCCGGCGGAATAAGAATAATAGCAATATCTGCTGCTTTTAAAAAGTCAGAAATATCCCCTTCAATCCCGTCCTCGGTAAATAGGATGTGGTGGGCATTAATTCCGTTGTTTTTAAATCGAGCTAGTTTATCCTCACTTGTTGTGGATCCTTTAATTGTATGTCCTGCATGTGTTAGGTTCACGGCCAGGGGAATACCTAGCCAACCCAAACCGGCAATTACGATGTCACTCATCTGCTGTATTTTTTTGTGCCATTTCTTCCTTTACCCCCATATTTAAGTCTTGCTTCGTTATGATAGCATCTGTATAAATAAAGGGCATAGGCATTGTATTTTCAGGTCGCGAAGGTACATTAAAGTCGCGATTTTCTAAAAGGTCGTAACTAAAGTCCAAGAGGGTGAATTTTAAATCTGCAGTGACTGGGACAACAATTTTAACCTCCAGAGGATCTCGATCTGCAACCCGATAAGAAATAAGCGTATTGGTTTTTCTATTTGAAAAGATATAAGGCTCATCTTCCTCTTTTTCTACAACTTGACCATTAAATTCTACATACTTAAAAGGAATGCCAATGGGAGCAGTAAGAATCATATCATTTATTTCCCGCTGAGGATAAATTGAAAAATGCAATTCACGATCACCATTTACCACCTTATTATGAGAAATATAGATGCTTGAAGGGGCAACTGGCTTTCTGGGGGCTTCGGCAGCATAAGTAAAAGAGGTATTGTATTTTCCCACACCTGCGCCATTTTTTAAATAGAGCTCCGCATTTTCTGGATTTTCACCTAAAAAGCTTTTGAGCCATTCATCGGGATGCTGGTTGTAAGTAGCCCAGTATGTTTTTTTTGCGTCTACATCATACACATAATTCAAGCTGGTAGGAAATGGACGCTCTGGCGTGAATTCTGCATTTAAGTGAGCGGACACGAAAAAACCTATACTCACTAGAAAGAACAGTAAAGCCAGTTTTCCGCGAATGCGATAAAAACCAATTACGGGGAGCAAAAGACCGAAAAGCAAAACCGTAAAGAGTGAACCAGCACCCAGCATCTTAAGTCCTAGTCCTACGGGAAATTCTTTAATGTCGTGTGCGATTATAAATATAGCTGGTGCACAAAGTAAAGTGAGTAAAAGTATATTGGGCTTTTTCTGTATAATAATGAAGAAAACTGCGAGAATTCCGAAATAAACGGGAATTATAAAAAACGCCGCACCTGGTAAATAGATGGCCGCGCCTATAGAAATTAAAAGCCAAAAGAACAATGGGGCTAAAGATAAACTGGCCGCCTGTATAGGTTTGTAAAATTTATGAGACACAAAGAAGCAGATTGCCAAACTTAGGGCGGTAAAAGCGGCTATGTAATCATAACCATTATAGGTAAACCCATGAAGAATATCCTGATACCCCGGATAAAGGACCAGCAGTAATTTCCATCCAAAATGAGCAATTAAAGTGCTTGATATAAGTGAAATGAGGAATGGTAAAAATCCTCGGCCTATTTGACGTAAAGTCAATTTCTTTTTAGTTATTCCAAATAAGATCAATCCAAGAAAAAGAATGATACCCAATATGACCATAGGCCAAATCCAACTGAAGGGATAGTAAACCATTTTAATAAGCGGCATATTGAGATAAATAAAATCCTTGTCGCTTTTTAAATTGAGATCTGCATTAGAAAAGTACTCCAGTAAAGGCATTAAATAAGTCCCTTGATGTTCTAAAGAAGTACGATCGAGACGGTCGTATTTATCCATTGCCGTATGATAATCAAAATGGTCTCCTATAAAAGCAAAGAAAAAACTGTCTATATCTCCATATTGCCTTAGAACAGTTGAGTCTGTGTCATTGGGTAATATTTTATAAATACTATAGGTGAGGGAATTGGCATAGGGATGTGAGGGGTTTGCGGCTGCAAATTCTTTTATGAGCTTGCCATTTCCGCCATTGGTTTCAACAATCATATTCGAAGGTCCACCGCTTCCGCGCGACTCAAAATTGAGAGCAAGTCCCACATTTTTTGCCCAAGGATGATTTTTGGTGAAAAATGTGGCTCCGTTAAGACCTAGTTCTTCAGCAGCTGTAAATAAGATTATTATTTCGTTTTTAGGTTTCTTCCCAGAAGCTAAAAATGCCCTTACCGCTTCAAGAACTGTTACCACACCGCTACCCGCGTCACTGGCCCCAAGAGAAGCCGTATGAGGGGCACTGTCATAGTGAGACATAATAAGCAATGACTTTCCCTCTTCTGTGCCAGGAATTCGGCTAATGATGTTCTGTGCCTTACTTAATGCACCCCAACCGGACTTATAAGCAAAGCCTTCTTGTATTTGCGTCTGAAGGCCCATTCCCTGAAGGGTGCTTAATAAATATTTTTGAACACGCTCGTGTTCTTGTGTGCCGACCGAATGTGGTTTTTGAGTGATTGCTTCCAGATGTTTTAAAGCACGCGCTGTAGAAAATGCAGTTTCTGGTATTTCACCCTTTCTTACAGTTTGGGGCTTATGGGTATAAAAGCTGAAAAAAGTTAAACCTAATAGGAGTAAAAAGGATAGTGCAGTAGCGTATTTTATCTTCATGGTTGCAAATTGTACCTCCTAAAAGTAATTTGTTAAAGCGGTATAAACAAATTATACATTTTTTGACTAAATCGATTTCGGAAAAATTATGTAACTTCAGAGATGTAAAAAGCTACTATTATGGGGATTAAAAGTTTTATGGGCAAGCGCTCAAAGGTACAGGAGGATGCGGTAAACATTCGGGTTTCAGATTATATGACGACGAAGTTGATCACTTTTCGACCGGAACAGAATATTATGGAAGTGATGGAGAAACTTATTAAGCACAGAATTTCTGGAGGACCAGTCGTGAACGAAAATAATGAATTAATGGGTGTAATTTCTGAAGGGGATTGTATGAAACAAATCTCTGATAGCAGGTATTATAATATGCCCATGGAAGATGCCACAGTTGGCAAAAATATGGTTTGCAATGTAGATACAATAGATGGTGATATGAATGTATTTGATGCGGCTAAAAAGTTTTTAGAGCAGAAACACCGTAGATTCCCCATATTAAAAGATGGGAAATTGGTAGGGCAAATAAGTCAGAAAGATGTGCTTAAAGCAGCTTTGAAACTGCGCGGACAAACCTGGAAATAATCATATTCTTTTTACTAAAGCATAATAATCTCCATCTAACGGCAAATAACCTTGATCATATACAAAGTAATAGGTTGTTCCTGCCTTTGTGGTATAGGTACTGGTAAAATAATTAAAGTCAAAACCTGCATCCATTAATTTGCTTTTTACGGTTTTGGTCTTGTTTTCTGGATTAAGGTCTTCCAGGATGCGATAATTTTTTCTCAGCTTATTATTAATATTCCTTACCAGATTTTTACTGTCCTTATTAATCCTGTTGTTGTATGAATTGCGGCAAGAGTCACTACAGAATTTTTTATCTGCTCTACCTATAATTTTATCTCCACACTCGGGACAGGATTTACTCATAATTGGGATTATTAATTTCGTACCACGCTAATGGAATATTTTCTTCTTCGTATATAAAATCTCCTTTGTATTGTAATCCTAGTTTACAAAGTACTTTTCTTGAAGCTGCATTTTCAAGTTCTGCCATGCCATAAATTGTTTCCAGATTCAAGGTGTTAAAAGCATAATCCAAAGCCAGTTTTGCAGTTTCGGTAGCATAACCTTTACCCCAATATTGTGGTCTAAAGCGATAGCCTATATCATAGAAATTACGGTAGCCGTTCATTTCCTTTTCAAAATTCATTTTGAGTCCGCTCCAGCCCATAAATTCATTACTGGGTTTATGAATTACCGCCCAACGGCCTACGCCATAATCTACATATTGCTTGCGTATATATTTTATAATTTCTTCCATTTTGCTTTTAGAAGATACAGGTTTTTTGCCTAAATATTTATGTACCGTAGGGTCAGAATCAAGGGCAAACATACCATCAAGGTCCATTTCTTCAATAGTACGCAGAATAAAATGATCAGTTTGGGCAAATACAGTAAGTTTAGCGGTTCAAGATACTCAATTATTCAATTGCAAACGATTACAATCATTTGTAAACGACTATAAACGAAAATAAACAGTTCCCAACCGACTGTTAAAGGCTCAGGCTCCCATATTTGCCCTGTCAAAAATTACTTATGGGAATTAAAAAAGCAATTCCTACGATTAAATGAGATGTAAAAATCCTGAACTAATCGGGATTAAATATTAACTGTTTAACGATAAAATTAAAAATTATGAGCACACTAAGAAACAAAGTACAGTTGATCGGAAATTTGGGCAATGATCCAGAAATTGTAAATCTGGATTCTGGCAGAAAATTGGCAAAATTTAGTATCGCCACTAATGAAAGCTACAAAAACAACAAAGGAGAACGCGTTACAGACACCCAGTGGCACAATGTTGTGGCGTGGGGTAAAACGGCTGAGGTAGTAGAAAATTTCGTAACAAAAGGTAAAGAAATCGCCATTGAGGGAAAACTTACTTCCCGCAGTTATGAAACTAAAGAAGGTGAAAAGCGGTACGTAATAGAAATTGTATGTAATGAGTTATTAATGCTTGGAAAGTAAAATGTTTATAGAGATTGATAAAAGGGCTCAAACGAGCCCTTTTTTTATTTACCTGATTTAAAGATATTTATGGATTGAATTAATGATTTTATATCCTAATTTTTATTAATTTTAGAATTAATTATCCCCTTGGTTTTTTGGAATAGGTATTATTAAAGAATTTTTCTACGTGAATACCCTTTCCAATATTTGACACCCCTTTTTAGAAGTTCTAATAATTGATTGTACAATAATTAATCTATAAAGAGATGAAAAAAAAACTACTTTACTTCGCGTGTATTTTATTCACCTTCACTTCAGTTTACTCTCAGGAAGCAGATGACTTTGATTTTTTTGAACGGCCCCTTGAAACTTTTACAAATGAACTTTATCTTCCAACCTTAGGATGGATTACGGCTTCACGCACGACATTATACTATAATTCAAATGATCAAGTAGTATCACAGATAATGGAGGTTCTTAATTTTGAAACAATGAATTTAGAAACTACAGGTCGAGCAACAATTACCTATGATAGTTCTGGAAATCCTGTAGAAGACCTTCAAGAAGAATATGATTCTGAAACAGATACCTGGGTAAATAGCTATAGATCTCAGCTTTCATTTTCTGGAATTAATATATTAAATAGCCTTATACAAAGGTGGGAAGAAGACAGTTGGATCAATGACTATAGATCTTCATTTAGCTATTCTGGAGGAAATCAGTCTCAAGAAATTGAAGAAATGTGGAATGAAGATACTTCGAGTTGGACTTTTTCAGAAAGGGTAGACTATTCATATAATTCAGACGAATTATCAAATTCAGTATACTACTTATGGAATACATCTATGGAGGATTGGGAATTCGACTGGCGGGAAACCGTAACAAGAGGAGGCTCAACAAGAACTACATTAACCGAGGATTATATGAGTGGGGAGTGGATGAATGAAATGCTTTCTACCGCCACAATTGATACAGATGGTTTTGTTGTAGAAAGTATAGACCAAAACTGGGAGGATAGCAATGAGGAATGGATAAATGAATCCAAAAATATTCGCACGAAAAACTCTAATGGATGGATAGATACAATTTTGATTCAAACTTGGTATGATATAACTCAGGAGTGGGTTGATAGTGCAAGAATCATATTTACCTATAGAGATAGCAGTTTGGCTATAGAAACAAATTCTTTAGATGAGAGGTTGCACTTATATCCAAATCCGGCGACCAATATTCTGAATATTTCTAATGATAGTCAACAAGAATATGATTTAAGAATCTATAGTTTAACTGGATCCGAAGTACAGCGTGAAAATTTATCTCGAAAAAATAAATCTGTTGATATTTCAAATTTGAGTAAAGGAGTTTATTTATTCGAATTTAGAAATAACAATAGAAAATACGTTAAAAAAATTGTCAAGCTTTAGCGTTAAGACCTGCAAGATAAGGTAAGAAAGGAGATGAAGTTAAATGTGCAGAGCTCGTTATTAATATCGAACATTTAGAAATTACAAGTTTATTTAATAAACTAACAATCAGATGCTTTCATATTGCAGTTATTTTAATATTATTTTTAATAATTTATAGTTGACCATTCCTTTTCGTTATTAATTTCATTAAATTTAGGTGTGTTTCCAATCCTCAGCCCCTTAGATGTATAAACCACCAATTCTATGCGGAAAGGAATATTCTTTTTTCTCTTTATATTAGTGTATGGAGTTTACGCACAACAAAAAAAAATAGATTCTTTAGTAAATCTTCTCCACGAATTTCCTAGTAAGGATACCGTAATGGTAGATAGGTTAAATGAACTCTCATGGTTTTATGGTTTTTCTAATGCCCAGAAAGGTCTTCATAATGCAAGAAAAGCAATCACTCTCGCTCAGAAATTAAAAAGTAAGGTAAAGTTGGCTACTGCGTATCAAAGAGAGGGATATGCCTTAAAAGTTTTAGGAAGGGATAGTCTGGCATTAAAAGCCTATGACAACTCTTTATTTATTCTACATAAGCTTAAGAAAAACGATCGTATTGCAAGGGCATTTTACAACAAGGGCCTTGTTTATTTTGATCTTTCAGATTATTCCAATTCAACCGAATTATATCATAAGGCTTATTCCTACTTTGAAAAGGAAAAAGATAGCTTCTTAATGGCCAAAATGCTCAACAGTATTGCTATCAACTACATGTATGAGTCCCACTATCCTAAAGCTTTATCAAATTATCTAAAAGCTGCGGAGATTTATGAGAAATTAGACCAGACTTCCTCAACGGAATATGCAAGTATATTCTCTAATATAGGTCTTTTGTATAAGCGGTTAGAAGATTATGAACGTTCGGTAAAATATCAAAAAAGGGCAGTTGGTTTATTTAGAAAGTTAGGGTTTGAAGAACTTATTGCAAATGGGCTTACCAATTTGGGGAATGTTTATGACGCCACCGGCAGGCCTGAGAAAGCTATGGATTTATATGTGGAGGCTCATGCAATAATGACAAATATAGGTAACAGAATGGGAGTTGCCAATGCATTGACAAATATGGGGATAGCAAGTTTATCAATGGCCAATTATCCCCAGGCGATTAAATACTTCGAACAAACAAAACCTATTTACAATACCATAGGAAATTCTGCCAATCTTGCCATTGTGTACGAGAAACTGGGCTTGGCTTATATGGATCTGGGAATTTTACATTCTAATAATTTGAGTTTTTTGAAAGCTAAAGACAATTTCAAAGCAGCTCTAGTTCATTCCGTTGAAGCAGGAACCTTAGATACGCAAGGTCGGGTATGGAACAACCTTGCTAGAGTTCATGAAAAATTAGGCAACTATAAAGATGCTTACTTAGCGAGTTCTAAAGCTAAAACTATAGAAGACAGTATCAATTCGGTAAATCGTAAAGCTGAAATCGCAAAGCTCGAAGCAAATTATGAATTTGCTCAACGTGAAAGTTTGCTAAAGGCAGAGAATGAAAAAAACCGGGCATTGGATAGAGAGGAAGTAAAACGGCATAAGCTTATAAAGAACGGTGCTATTATGGGGGGAAGTGCAATCGTGCTTCTTGTATTTATAGGTGTTTATATATATACACGCAATAAAGAGATACGCGCTCAAAAAACAGAGGCCGAGTTTCAAGCCAAAGTAGCAGACTCAGAGTTAAAAGCACTGCGTTCTCAACTCAACCCACATTTTATATTCAATGCTCTTAATTCTATCGGGGATTTTATAGCCCACAATGACAAGTCATCTGCAAATGAATACTTGGCAAAATTTTCTAAAATAATGCGACTTACATTAGAAAATTCTGAACATAAGCAGGTTCCGTTAAAAAAAGATTTAGAACTACTGGCTATGTATATGGAGCTGGAAGCATTACGACTCAATTATAAATTTACGTACTTCATAAAAGTTGATCCCAGTATTGACGTAGAGAACACGTTGACCCCTCCCTTTATACTTCAACCCATTATAGAAAACAGTATTTGGCATGGTATTGCAAAAAAGGAAGGAATTGGAATGATTCAGATAGAAGTGAGAAAGGAAAATGGAAAGATAATTTTTTCAGTTGATGATAACGGAATAGGAAGATCTGAAGCTGCGGTATTTAAGGCGAAACGCAACAATGAAAAGTCTATGGGATTAAAGATTACAGAAAACCGAATTAAGAGAATTAATGATTTAAAAAATAGCAACGGAGGCATTTCAATAATAGATAAAAAACAAGGAGTACGTGTAGAGGTAAGTCTGCCTGAAGCATTAGCATTTTAAAATATGATAAAAACCTTAATTATAGATGATGAGCAACATTGTATTGATAGAATTGTTGAATTACTTTCAGGTTATAAGGAGTATAGAATTATTGGAATGGTCCAGACGATTGAGGAGGCTGTGGATGCCACAAGAAAATTACAACCGGATCTTGTTTTTTTGGACATACACATTCAGCAGGAATCTGCCTTTGATTACTTAAGAAAAATCGAAAACAAAGATTTTGATATAATATTTACTACAGCACATGACAACTATGCCATTCAGGCTTTTAAGTTCAGTGCATTTGATTATTTATTAAAGCCAATTAGCAAGGAAGATTTTAACAAAACAATTTTAAGGTATGAGAAAGAATCCTCCAAAGCTCACATCGATAATAAAATGGAAGTTCTGTTGCACAATTTGCAAGAAAAGGGAGCATCAAAGAAAATAAGCATTCCTACCCTTGACGGTTTTATTTATCTAAAAATAAAAGATATTATACGTTGTCAGGCAGACAGTAATTATACTCACGTTTTTCTGCAAAACGACAACAAAATTACAATAGCACGCACTCTTAAAAGTTTTGAAGAGCTTTTGGAGGAATTTAATTTTTACCGAATCCACAATTCCCATTTAATCAATTTAGATTATGTTATTAAGTATACAAAGGGAAAAGGTGGGTATGTTACGCTTACAGATAAATCTACTATAGAGGTTTCCGTTAGACGCAGGGACGAGTTTTTAAAGCGATTATCTTAACTCTTTAGGATAAACTTCTAGAAATATAATCAGGTTTTTTTTAGAGAGAAGAGCCCTCTTCTATTTCTATTTTTCACACTTATCGATGCTATTGCTACACGTACTAAAGCAACGGTATACAGTTAATAATTCCCTGTCTCATTCTTGTTACAATACTCTTAAATTAGAGGGATGTTAATTTAAACATTTAAAAATGAATAGTTAAATCGCTTCCAAGTAATTTCTAAAAGATATCGAAAGATCCATTAACCAACTTTAAAAAACACTCCGATGAAAAAAATTACAAACCCCGCATTTCTAATGATATTTGCAGCCATTTTATTTTTTGGGCCCATTGTCCATGCAAAAATATGGCGGGTAAACAACCAGTCTAATTATGATAATACAACCGCTTGGGGAGATAATTATGGGGGTACACCAGCGTATCCGGTATTTAAACAGATTAATCAGGCAGTAGCTAATGCCAATGTAATGGATAGTGATACACTTCATATTGAGGGTTCCTCAATTATTTATGCTGATGCTACGATAACCAAGAGGCTCGTAATTATTGGACCCGGATTTTTTTTAACCGAAAATTCAAAAGTTGCCAATTCAACTTATGATGCTAGTATTGGAAGGATAGGTTTTAACGCAGGATCAGAGTTATCTCAGCTAATAGGTATGAATATAGTCAGTGCTGGAAGTTCCAGCGATGGTACTATTTATATCAATGTGAATAATATAACTGTTAAGCGTTGTAGGATAGTTAGGGACATACAATTTGCTACTCAATTAACAGATGTTTTTATTTTACAGAATTTTTTCGTTTCATCTTCCTCCAATGCGATAGTAGGAAATGGTAGTTCTTCTTTTATTCCCCCACAAGATATTATTTTTAATAATAATATAGTTCAAACTAAACTTATTTGGTCAAATAGACAAATTTTAGAATGTAACAACAACGTTTTTGATGGACCAGCAAATGAACTTAACCTGGATTTTAATACGGGCTCTTTTCAAAATAATATTTTAAAAGCCGCTGGCATTACTGCCAATATTAATGATGGCACCAATAATAATGTAGAATACAATACAGTATCAAATTCTGGAGTATTTGCAGATACTCCAGGAGTGGTCTGGGAACCAGCAATGACAAACCTTTTTGTTTCAGGTGGCACTACAGATGGTCAGTATCAACTTCGTCCCGATGCGACTAGCAACGTGAATGGAAGTGATGGTACAGAACGTGGATCCTTTGGTGGAGCCGCGATTGTAAATCGTTACAATCTGTCAGGATTAGCTGCTATACCAGTTGTTTATAATGTTTCAACAACAGGAGTTTCAGAGCCTAATACCGGTTTGCCCGTCAATGTTAAGGCACGTACCAATTACTAAAAAGCTATGAAAAAGCTACTCTCTTTAATTTGGTTTTCGCTGGTTACTATTAATATGACGGCTCAAGATGATATTCATCAAGTAGAATATTTCATTGATAAAGATGAAGGTGTCGGACTAAACACCGTTCTAGATATTGATGCAGGTGTAGATATAGCTGCGAGTATTGTAGCAAATATACCCTCTGGGATCGAGGTTGGATACCATAAACTTTACATAAGAGCGAAAGATGAGAATGGTAATTGGAGTCAGACAACAAGAAAGAATATACAAATTGTTCAATCTGAGACGGATAATGCCGTGGTGTTGGGTGAATATTATATAGATGATGATCCTACTTATTCTTCTGCTGTTTCATTTGAAATTTCTCCACAAGATGAAGATATAGATCAGGCATTTACAGCTCAAATTGCAGAAAATGCGAGTATTGGCTATCATAAGATTTATGGAAGGGTTAAAGATAATTATGGCAATTGGAGTCAGACTTTTAGAAAAAATATTCAAGTCGTTGCTACTCAGGAAAACCCTGAAATAGTAGCAATAGAATATTTTTTTGATGAAGATCTCACCTATGGTGCTACTAACGTAATGAACCTAGAAGATCCCTCAAATGATGGTTCGTGGACTTTTCGAGTTGATTATCCCGAAGGGGAATATGATTTTGAAGATGTGTTATTCGTAAGGGTACTTGATGATCACGGGAATTGGTCTCAAACTACAGTACTTGATTTGATAGAAGAGTTAGGTTTAACTGAACTGGATAGGAACCAATTTTCCATTTATCCCAACCCTGTTAGAGACATAATTAATATTCAACTAAATAAGGATTTACAAATCAATGATATTTCAATATTTGATATGGGCGGAAAAAGAGTTTTCTCTTCAAAGTTAAACGAAACTGCTTACGATTTAAATCAATTAAACTCTGGAATATATATTCTCAATTTAACTACAAATAAAGGTAAAGCCTCTTATAAATTAATTAAGAATTAAAGAGGCAAGTCATTAATTTAAACTAAATTTTATATTTAAAATGACTCAAATCTATCGCAATACATTATCCATAACTTCTTGAACTACTTCGGGATTCAACAAGGTGCTGGTGTCACCTAAATTTTCAGTTTCGCCACTGGCTATTTTTCTTAGAATACGACGCATTATTTTCCCAGAACGTGTTTTAGGAAGACCACTTACAAACTGAATTTTATCCAGCTTTGCAATAGGACCAATACGTTCAGTGATTTGCTGATTAATTTCTTTCCGCACGTTATCCTGATTACGGGATTCACCAGCTTCTTTTAAAATCACATAACCATAAAGGGCGTTACCCTTGACCTCATGAGGAAAACCAACAATGGCAGACTCTGCAACTGCAGGATGCTCATTTATAGCATCTTCAATGGGTGCTGTGCCCAGATTATGACCAGAAACAATAATAACATCATCTACACGGCCGGTAATGCGGTAATAACCTACGCTATCACGTAAGGCACCATCACCAGTGAAATACATGTTTTTAAAAGTCGAAAAATAGGTGTCTTTATAACGCTGATGATTTCCCCATATAGTTCGGGCCATAGAAGGCCACGGAAACTTAATACAGAGTCGACCATCTACCTGATTTCCGCTTATTTCTTTTCCTTCTTCGTCCATTAAAGCCAATTGGATCCCTGGTAGCGGCAAGGTTGCAAAAGTGGGTATTGCTGGTGTAGAATAGGGAATAGGCGAAATCATAATTCCGCCAGTTTCTGTTTGCCACCAAGTATCGACAATAGGGCATTTTTTCTTACCCACATTCTCGTCATACCAGTGCCATGCCTCTTCATTAATAGGCTCACCCACAGTTCCTAAAATCTTTAAAGACGATAGATCGTGATTTTCAACAAAATCCAACTTTTCTTTTGCCAATGCCCTAATCGCAGTTGGAGCGGTATAAAATTGAGTAATCTTATGTTTTTCTACAATTTCCCAGAAACGCCCATAGTCTGGATAAGTCGGCACACCTTCAAACATTACCGTAGTGGCTCCATTTGCCAATGGGCCATATACTATATAACTGTGCCCCGTGATCCAACCTATATCTGCCGTACACCAATAGATGTCATCTTCAGTATATTGAAATACATTCTTAAATGTAAAAGCCGTATAAACCATATAACCGGCCGTTGTATGAACCATTCCTTTTGGCGTTCCTGTGGAGCCAGAGGTATATAGAATAAATAGCGGATCTTCTGCATCCATCATTTCCGGTTCAAAAGTATTTTCAGCCTCATCGAGCAATGGTTGCAGCCACTTATCGCGTCCATCTTTCATGTTTATTTCGGACTCAGTTCGTTTTACGACCAGAACCGTTTCTACTCCTTCACATTTTTGCAAACCTTCATCTACAATACTTTTGAGATCAATGGTTTTCTTACCTCGGAAAGATCCATCTACCGTAATGACCATTTTACAATAACTGTCATTAATGCGAGAAGATAAAGCCGAAGCCGAAAACCCTGCAAATACAACGGAATGTATAGCTCCTATTCGCGCACATGCCAAAAGTGAGACTGCTAATTCAGGAATCATAGGAAGATAAATACATACACGATCCCCTTTTTTTATCCCTTGTGATTTGAGAACATTTGCAAATTTGCAAACACGCTCGTGCAGTTGATTGTAAGTAATATGTTGTGCTTCCTCCTTAGGGTCATTGGGCTCAAATAAAATAGCAGTTTTATCACCACGAGTGCGTAAATGACGATCTATGCAATTTTCTGTTATATTAAGTTGAGCACCTTTAAACCAAGTAACTTCAGGCTTAGAAAAGTCCCATTCTAATACTTTATCCCAGCGTTTATGCCATAAAAAATGTTCTTCAGCGATTTCTCCCCAATAGCTTTCGGGATTGCGCACAGATTTGCGATAGACTTGAAAATATTCTTCTAGATGTTTTATGTGATAATTACTCATGGTTGTATTCTTGTTTAACTAAATGAGAGATGAAAAATCTCTAAAATGCGCTCTTTAAAACTACGAAATCCATTTCGGACTTTGAAGCAAAAAGCTGTTAAGCGTAATCTAAAATTAATGCTGCTGAGCCTCTCCAGCACCACTTGGGATTCTGATATTTTCTACAATTTCCTGTACATTTTCTGGAGGAGGCGAAGTTAGCCTTGAAACAATCATAGCGACAGCAACATTAAGTACCATAGCAATTGTGCCAAACCCTTCTGGAGAAGTTCCAAACCACCATTCTTCAGATGGTCTTGGTTCCATAATACCTATTAGACCAGTTTTATATCTTATCATATAAAAAAGCATTAGCGATATACCCACGATCATTCCTGATATGGCCCCTTCTTTATTCATCCTTTTATCAAAAATCCCCAGAACTATTGCAGGAAAAAATGAAGCTGCCGCCAGGCCAAATGCCAGTGCCACTACCGCGGCTACAAATCCCGGCGGATAGATGCCAAATAATCCAGCGACTAACACCGCTACAAAAATGCTTATACGTGCCGCCATTAATTCCTCCTTATCAGAAATGTTGGGTTTAATTTGTTTTTTAATTAAATCATGAGAAACCGAAGTGGAGATCACTAGCAAAAGACCAGCAGCTGTTGATAATGCGGCGGCCAGACCACCGGCAGCTACTAGGGCAATAACCCAGTTGGGCAACTGTGCGATTTCAGGATTAGCAAGAACCATTATATCCCGATCTACATATAACTCATTAGTTCCTGCTTTTGCATTAGAAACGAGACGCTCTCCATGAGCTCCGCGTTCCTCAGTAAAAGCTGGTTTACCATCTACAGCATCCCCGTTTACATATTGAATTTTTCCATCTTTATTTTTATCAGTCCACGCAATTAATCCTGTATCCTCCCAATTTTTAAACCATTCTGGAAGCGAACGATATTCTTGGTTACTAACTGTTTCAATCAAATTGGTGCGCGCAAATACAGAAACAGCCGGTGCTGTTGTGTATAAAATGGCAATAAGAAGCAGTGCAAGACCGGCTGATTTACGTGCATCTTTAACTCGGGGAACGGTAAAAAACCGCACGATAACATGAGGTAATCCAGAAGTACCTGCCATTAAAGCCAAAGTGATAGCAAATACATCCCAAGTAGATTTTGTTCCGCTTGTATATTCTTTAAAGCCTAGTTGTGTATGCAGATTATCCAATTTTTCTAGGAGAAAAGTTCCATCTTCCACACGGCCACCCATTCCAATCTGAGGAATTATGTTGCCGGTCATTTGGATGGAAATAAATATGGCAGGAACCATAAAGGCAAAAATCAAAACGCAATATTGAGCTACCTGAGTATATGTAATCCCTTTCATTCCGCCTAAAAAGGCAAAAACCAAAACCACAGCCATTCCTATTATAACTCCTGTGGTAATTTCCACCTGAAGAAACTGTGAGAAAACAATACCTACTCCGCGCATTTGACCTGCTACATACGTAAACGAAACAATCAATGCACAGATCACAGCAACAGTTCTGGCCGTGTTTGAATAATAACGATCGCCAATAAAATCAGGCACCGTAAACTTCCCAAATTTTCTAAGATATGGTGCAAGCAGTAAGGCCAATAAAACATAACCACCGGTCCAGCCCATTAAGTACACAGATCCATCATAGCCACTAAAAGAAATGATACCAGCCATAGAAATGAAAGAGGCTGCGCTCATCCAGTCTGCAGCAGTTGCCATGCCATTTGCTAATGGAGAAACGCCACCTCCCGCAACATAAAATTCTTTTGTCGAACCGGCTCTGGCCCAAATGGCAATTCCAAAATATAGGGTAAATGTGATTCCCACTAAAATCCATGTCCAGACTTGAACGCTCATAGTTTAAATATATAGTTGGTGAAAGGTATTACTCGTCATAACCATACTTCTTGTCGAGCTTATTCATAAGCCGTACATAGACAAAAATGAGAATGACAAATACATAGATAGAACCTTGTTGTGCAAACCAAAAACCTAATTTAAAACCACCCAGAGAAAACTGGTCTAGAAAATCTTTAAATAGAATACCACAACCAAAAGAGACAACAAACCAGATACTAAGTAGTATAGTTAGGTACTTTACATTTTCTTTCCAGTAAGCCTTTGCAAGCTTTGATTTTAGCATAATCTTATTTTTTGGCTCAAAAATTAATTGAAAAACTAATTTTTTAAAGGTTTTGCAGCACTAATATAAGTTTAAACTTTAAATAGATAAACTTTTTATTTCTGATTATTTAGAATGGACAGATAAGTATACACGCTTGCCTTATATGAAACCCTCAACCTAGCAAAATTAAAATCGATTTTTTGGTGTTCTATTTTTATTGTGGGAAAGCCCTATGGCAGATATGAAATAAGTTATCTCTGCTACATAATTTTATAGATAAATACAGTGTTGGGATTCAATAAGCTATAAATAGAGTGGATACCTAAGCTTCAAGCAACAATTTGGCTTAAATATCCACACTAATTTTTTCATTCTTCCTTCTATTTCTATACCGCTTTATTTTTAGTTAAGGACATATTTCTACTTAACTCAAAACCTTCATATCCATTTGCCGCTACTTCATCACATTTAATTCTGTAATTGCCCACACCGCCCACATAAGGCATAAAAACCCTTGGTTTGCCAGGAATATTTGCTCCCAGATACCACGAATTTCCCTTTACATATAATGTTTGATGTGCAACGTCATTAACATGATGAACCCAAGCGTCTTCTGCCTGTTGTTGAGGTTCTATTTTCTCAAAATTATCTTCCTCCATATGGGTAATACAATCTGCAATCCACTCTACATGCTGCTCTATAGACGTCATCATATTACTCAGTACAGATGGGCTTCCTGGACCAGTTATTGTAAATAGATTGGGGAAACCAGTTGCCATTAAACCTAGGTACATTCTGGGTCCTGCCGTCCATTTTTCTTTTAATGAACCATTAGGTCCTTGAATATCAATTTTAGACAAAGCACCTGTCATAGCATCAAATCCAGTGGCAAAAACAAGGATATCAAAATCGTAAGATTCTGAATTTGTTTTTAGACCTGTCGATGTTACTTCTTCTATAGGTGCGGCTTTCACATCAATTAAAGTAACATTGTCACGATTAAAAGTTTCCCAATAATCAGTATCTACGCAGATTCTTTTTGTTCCTAGAGGATAATCTTTTGGGGTTAATAACTTAGCAGTTTCAGGATCTATTACTGTTTGCTTTATTTTTTCATGCACAAATTGTACAAGTACATCATTTGTTTCCTGACTAGTTAATACATCTCCAAAAACCCCTAAAAATTGTGCTCCTCCAAGGTCCCAGACATCTTGCATTTTTGAGGTTCTTTCATCCTCAAGATATTCGTTCATTGGTGTTGGACTGAAATTTACTGTACTTCCTCCCGCAGCGCTTTTTCGCGCCTTGTCTCTAATTTCAGCATAAGTTTCTTTTACTTCTTTTTTATAGGCTTCAGTTAACTGGGCATTTTTTGCAGGCACTGTAAAGTTGGGTGTACGCTGAAAAACAAGCAGTTCTTTTGCCTCTTTAGCAATCACGGGTATCGATTGAATTCCTGAAGATCCTGTTCCTATTATTCCAACTTTTTTTCCAGAAAAATCCACTCCATCATGTGGCCAGTTACCGGTATGATATGTTTCTCCTTTAAAGTTTTCAAGACCTTTAAATTTAGGGATGCTCCAGGTAGACAAACAGCCTGTAGCCATAATGCAGTATTTAGATGTAATGCGTTGGGATTTATCAGTAACAGTTTTCCACTGGTTTCTATCTTCATTAAAATGAGTTGAAGTCACACGAGTATTAAACTGAAATTCTTTTCTAAGATCAAAACGATCAGCAACGTGATTAATATATTTAAGGATTTCGGGCTGTGTCGCAAAACGCTCTGTCCAGTTCCATTCTTGTTGTAAATCTTCTGAAAAGGAATAAGAATATTCGACACTGTCTGCATCACATCTTGCTCCGGGGTATCGGTTCCAGTACCATGTGCCGCCTACATCGTCACCAGCTTCAAAGCCTATAACGCTAAGACCCATTTTACGTAGCTTATATATCATATAGAGACCTGAAAATCCTGCGCCGACTACGACTGCATCTACTTTTTTCTCAATCGATGTAGTTTGTGGTTTGTGCATTTTAGTTTTCATAATTAAAATTTTTAAATTTTTAAAAGAGTTTTATTTAAGAAGAGTATTTTGTTCAGCCACATAACTTCTTATGGCTTCTTGTATAAAGTGAAGTGCGGCATCACTGCCGGGAAGTATATTTGCCATCGTAAAAAAGCCATGCATTTGATCAGGAAATCGTTTAAATTTTACAGAGACTCCAGCTTCAATAAGTTTTGATGCATACTTCTCACCTTCTTCTCTAAGAACATCATGCCCTGCAGTAATTACTACAGCAGGTGGCAAACCTGAGAAATTCTTGGCTTGTGCAGGTGATGCCTCATATGTATTTCTATCTTCTACGCGAGAGAGGTAATGGTCCCAAAACCAGATCATAGATTGCTTTTCTAACATGAGTTGGTTTTCAGGATCAGAATATGTACCATTTTCAAAATTGTGATCTGTCACTGGATAAATTAATATTTGCATTGCGATTTTAGGGCCTGAATGATCTCTGGCTTTTAAAGCCAAAACAGCACAAATGTTACCGCCGGCACTGTCTCCCGCTATGATTAAAGGAACTTCTTTGCCGGCTATTTCTTCAATATTATATTCAACCCACTTTAAAGCGATATATGAATCATTAATTCCAACAGGAAAAGGATGTTCTGGTGCTTTGCGATAATCTATTAGAATTACAGTCGTATTGGCCTGCTGCGCCAATTTTTTGCCGAGCACTTCAAAATCACTTGCTTTACCTATAACCCAGCCTCCGCCGTGGTAATAAACTAAAACACCATCTGGATTGTGGGATGGTTTTAAAATATGGGCATCAATCGATCCATCTTCAACATCTATTTTTACCCACTTCTCTTCAACCATTGTGGGCCCGTCTCCCTGAAAGTCTTTTAGCTTTCCTGAAAGTTCGCGAGCTTCCTGAGGTGTAGATTCGTGAATGGGTTTACCGTCCATTTTTGCCATTTCAGCTAGAAGATTTTGTGTTGCTTGGTCAAGTGCCATAATTTTTGAATTTTAAATGAGACAATTAAAGTGGTACTTCACTTTAATTCAAATTTAAAAACAGATCAATACGAATTAATTATCCAAAAGCAGGTTAAATTTATCTATATCCAATATTTTAGGTTTTTAATTAAAATATACTTATTAATTAGGCTAAAATATTTGTATATTCATAAGTATAAACACTAAAATGAAGACTTATGTAAGCCCAATAAATATTGAAAAACTTTCCCGGCGGGTTCAGAAATCTTGGCTTAATTCAGAATTTATAGTTACAGATGATATTTCGCCAGCAATAAATTATGAACCCGTCAGGCCAGATTTTTATGGGATGGCTTATTGTTTTCAAGGAAATTATAAGGCGCAGTTATCTGGAGAAGACTATAATCTCTTGCCAGGGCATATCATGTTCTTTAATCCACTTGAAGTGCATCATACATTAGAAATGCATGACTATTCTGGAATTTTAGTTGCTTTTAACAGACATTTTTTTGTGTCAAATACGAATGCGAACCTCAACATTTTATCCCAACCTTTTTTTACTGAAAGAAATAAGAAGACTTTAAAATTACCTGATACTAAAAAGGCCGAAATAGAATTTTATTTCAAGACACTTTTGTTAAAAGAAAGCGAATTGGGGAACAAAAACAGAATGAAGATTATGCGTTCTATACTTTCTGCATTGATGTATGAGTTAAATGCCATATATCCTAAAGAAAAATTATCTTCAGAAAAAGACGCTTCACGAGCCAATCAACTTATCCGCGATTTCTTTTTATTACTCAACGAGAATTTTCTAGAACAGAAGAAAGTAAGTTTTTATTCAAACCGACTTAATATTACAAGCGGTTATTTAAGCGAACTTTTAAAAGAAATTACGGGAAGAAGTGCAAAGGAGCATATTAATGACAAGATATGGCTAGAGGCAAAAATTCTTATTAAAAGTACGAATCAAAGTATTAGTAATATCTCGCAATACCTCAACTATGCAAATACGAGTGCATTTATTCGATTTTTTAAAAAATATGAACATACTTCTCCCTCACAATACCGGAAGGGGTTACAGGAATAAAAAATAAGCCTCTTTTTGGAGAAGCTCATTTTTTGTGTGCTAATTTCTTATTTAAGAATTCAATCCTTTTTTAACCCATCCAGCAACTTGTAAAGTGCGTTTTACCTGATGGTCAATTGCGGTTCTTTTTTCTTTAGTCACATTTTCTTTTCCGCCTTTAGAACTTACGCCATAGGGATTGCCACCAGCGCCAAAAATACTTTCATCCGTATATCCAGGAGGCACCACTAAAGCTCCCCAGTGAAACATAGTCTTATATAAAGACATGAGAGTTGTTTCCTGACCACCGTGTGGATTTTGAGCACTCGTCATACCGCTCACTACTTTATTTGCTAATTTACCACTGAACCATAGGCCACCGGTTGTATCTATAAAACTCTGTAATTGTGAAGGTAAAGTTCCATATCGAGTGGGAGTGCTAAATATGATGGCATCAGCCCACTCAAGATCATCAAGAGATACCTCTTGTACATCTTTAGTTTCTTCCAGATGTTTTTTCCAATCTTCATTAGCGGCAATTGCTTCTTGTGGTGCTGTTTCTTTAATTTTAAGCAATTTCACTTCATCAGCATCTGAATCTTTTGCAGCTTGGTACGCCTGTTTTGCCATTTCATAATTTGTTCCGGTTGAGCTGTAATAGATTACAGCAACTTTAATTCCCATAGTTTTGATATTTAGTTTGTAAGAGCTTTAAAGTTATCTATTTAGAGATGAATAATCGATGCAATTAGCACCTTGTAGCGTTATTGTTTTCCCAAAATTAAAATGAAAATCTTAATTAAAAGTAAATTTCTTTAGCTAATCGATAAGTGTTTGCGTGTGCTTCAATAATAGTTTTTATTTCTGGAGAATACCCACCTCCCATACTGACCTGTACTGGGATTCCGCTTTTGTGAAAAGTTTGTAAAGCAAATCGATCACGCTCTTTACAGCCGGATACTGTACAATTTAATCTGCCCAATTTATCGGTTTCCAAAATATCCACGCCGCTGAGGTAAAAGATAAAGTCAGGTTTAACCTGATCTATTAATTTGGGGAGTGTTTCTTTTAATTTAGCCAAATAAACTTCGTCCCGGCTTCCATCCGGAATAGCTATATCTAGGTCTGACTGCTCCTTTTTAAATGGGTAATTTCCTGCTCCGTGCATAGAAAAGGTGAAAACCGAATCATCATTTTGAAATATTTCTGCCGTACCATTCCCTTGATGCACATCCAGATCTACGATTAGAATTTTATTGGCAAGTCCTTCTGACTGAAGATACCGGGCACCAACGGCTTGGTCATTAAAAAGACAAAAGGCTTCTCCGTGATCAGTATAAGCGTGATGTGTGCCACCAGCTATATTAAAGGAAATTCCATTTTGTAAGGAATACTGACAACCTAAAATAGTACCCTGTGTTATGACATGTTCACGTTTTACAAGTTCTTCAGACAGCGGAAAGCCTATTTTACGAGCAACCCGCCGTTCAAGATTTAAACTCCTTAAATTATCTACGTATTCAGAAGTATGAACTGCCAGAATATATTTGTCTTCTGGCATTCCCGGTTCAAAGAAATTTTCTTTTGTACAAGTGCCTTCAAGCAAAAGCTGTTTGGGAAGCAGATCATATTTAATCATCGGGAAGCGATGACCTTCAGGTAAGGGATGTTTGTAAATAGGGTGGTAAGCTATTTTAAGCATTTAATGTTTTTGTTTTGTCACTTCGAGCGGAGTCGAGAAGCTTTCGGGATTGTCAAGGTCGCACGAAAGGATTATGAGATGCTGAAACAAGTTCAGCATGACGAGGTCATTCATTCAGTTTATGCAATTTTAATTGAATACGCTTACGCGGAATATCAACTTCCAGCACTTTTACAACTACCTGCTCGTGCAAACTAATATGCGCACTTACATCTGAAACAAAACCATCGGCAAGATTGCTAATATGGATTAGTCCACTTTCTTTAATTCCGATATCTACAAAAGCTCCAAAATTGGTTACATTATTGACAATTCCCGGCAAGAGTTGACCAACTTCCAAGTCGTTAATTGTTTTGATGTTTTGATTGAAGGTGAATGCTTTGGCTTCTGCCCGAATATCTAATCCAGGTTTCTCAAGTTCTTTTATGATGTCCTTTAATGTAGGTAAACCAACAGTTTCAGTTTGATATTTTTTTAAATCAATTTCCTGTAAAACGGACTTGCTCCCTACCAATTCCTTAATGGATTTCTTTTCATCCTTAGCCATTTTCTCAACTATAGAGTAACTTTCTGGGTGCACGGCAGAATCATCCAGGGGATTTTCAGCATTTTTAATTCTTAAGAATCCCGCAGCTTGTTCAAAGGCTTTTCCGCCTAACCTTGGTACATCTAGAATTTCTTTTCGCGAAGCAAAAGCTCCATTTTCTTCTCGTTGTTTTACGATATTTTCAGCCAATTTAGGTCCAATACCTGAAACATAACTCAACAAAGAAACACTGGCTGTATTGAGGTTAACACCTACAGCATTCACACAGATTTCCACAACGCGATCGAGTTCGCTTTTAAGTTTACTTTGATCAACATCGTGCTGATATTGCCCTACACCAATAGACTTCGCATCAATTTTTACCAATTCTGCGAGCGGATCTTGAAGTCGGCGGCCTATAGATACCGAACCACGGACAGTGACATCATAATTGGGAAATTCATCGCGAGCAATTTTTGACGCCGAATAAATTGAAGCCCCAGCTTCACTCACCACAAAAACCTGAAGATCTTTTCTAAATGGGATTTTACGAATAAACCGCTCGGTTTCTCGAGAAGCGGTGCCATTACCAATGGCTATAGCATCAATTTTATAGGCATCGACCAAAAAGCTTATTTTCTTACTGGCCCCTTTTATATCACTTTTTGGTGGATGTGGGTAAATGGTTTCATTATGTTTTAAGCCTCCTTGCTCATCCAGGCAAACAACTTTACACCCAGTTCTAAAACCGGGATCTATGGCTAGAATTCGTTTCTCACCAAGAGGTGAACCCAATAAAAGTTGTTTAAGGTTTTTGGCAAAAACAGTAATGGCCGTGTCATCTGCTTTTTCTTTAGCAGCGTTCAAAATCTCATTGGAAAGCGCCGGAAACAGTAATCGTTTATAGGCGTCTGCGATGGCTATTTTTATCTGTTCCGCGCAGTCACCGTGAGACTTTATTATTCGGCTTTCAATTTTGTCTAATGCTCGTTCTTCATCTATCTCTATTTTAACCCGAATAAAACCTTCATTTTCTGCTCGCAAAATGGCGAGTAGTCTGTGAGAGGGACAACGGCTCAGCGGTTCATTCCAATTAAAATAATCTCGGTATTTTTGAGCTTTTTCATCGTCTTTTTGAGATTTAACGACTTTCGTGGTAAGAATAGCATGTCTTTCTAATTGGTTACGCAATTGATTACGAATATCAATTCGCTCATTGATCCATTCAGAAATAATATGTCGAGCTCCTTCTAATGCGTCTTCATAGGTGGAAACCTCTTTATTTAAATAATTGTTGGCAACGCTTTGAAGATCACGCGCATTTTGAGCCATAATGATTTTAGCCAACGGTTCTAAGCCATAATTGCGGGCAGTTTCCGCTTTGGTCTTGCGTTTTTTCTTATAGGGCAAATACAAATCTTCCAATGCCGTAGCATCTGAAGTTTGTTCAATTGTATTTTTAAGATCCTCTGTTAATGCACCCAGTTCTTCGAGGGCTTTTAAAATGGTCGCTTTTCGTTTTTCGAGCGTATCAAATTGCCCTTTGTATTTTACAATTTCACCTATCTGAACTTCATCCAGATTACCAGTGCGCTCTTTACGATAGCGGGAAATAAAGGGTATAGTACAATCTTCCTGAAGCAATTGTACCGTATTGTTGATACCTGCCTCAGGAAGATTGGTTTGTTTTTTAATAAAAGAAAGAAGCTTATTCATGTGCATTTTTTCGACAGTTGCGATGTTAGCACAAATTTATCTTCCATTCAAGTAAATTAGGCAGTAGCTTCTACACCTAATTGCTTAAGGATTCCTAGTTCGTCAGAACTTCCCCAACGTTCTACCATTTTTCCATTTTCAAAACGGCCTATCTGCATACCTCTCCATTTTGCTTTTTTACCTGTGGGTGCTATTCCCATAAAGTCGCCTTTATGTGTTCCACTTGCTGTGTATGCAAAACTTACGTGATTTTCATCGGTTACCATTTCTTCAACTTCTACGTCAAAATCTGGGAATGCATTACGAATTGTAGTAAAGAAGTCTATATATCCTTGTGGTCCCGGTCCTTGATTAGGAGCTGGATCATGTTCAACTACATTTTCTGAAACCACATCTTTGATAAGTTCAAGTTTACCAGTTGTAATGGCTTCTCCAAATTTTTCTTGTGCTGCTTTATTTTTCTCTATGCTCATAATTTAAGTTTTATTTTAAATTAAGCATAAGTAACCGTAACACCTTAAAATAAAGTGAGTTTGGGAGTTTTTTAGCAGGTAGTTATAAAGGTTTGCTAAAAGTTTAGTTTGTATTTACTTCTGTCAGGTCGAGCGCAGTCGAGACCTCTTATATATTAATTAATCTTAAAATGATGATAACCTCTCGACTGCGCTCGAAGTGACAGTTTAAGTTAAGAACATCTAATTTATTCTATTGTCAGGTTGAGCGCAGTCGAAACCTACCCATTTAGAAGTATAACTTAATTATATATAAACCTCTCGACTGCTCTCGAAGTGACAGTTTAAGTTAGAACATCTTATTTATTCTATTGTCAGGTTGAGCCTTTCGACTCCGCTCAAGACAGGCTCTGTCGAAACCTCTTATATTATTAATTAATTTTAAAATGATGATAACCTCTCGACTGCGCTCGAGGCGACAAAAACCCTAGTTAATAGTCCCACCATTCTTAACCCCCGCAACATCAGGATTTACAAAAACCAATTTGCCCGAAGCATCTTCGGTCATTAGTATCATTCCTTGACTTTCTACACCGCGTAATGGGCGTGGAGCCAAATTTACTAGGACAGTAACCTGTTTGCCTATAATTTCTTCTGCAGTAAAACTTTCGGCTATGCCTGATACAATTGTGCGAACATCTATGCCGGTATCAACTTTTAAAACCATGAGTTTTTTGGTTTTTGGCATTTTTTCAGCTTCAAGGATGGTTCCTACACGCATATCCAGTTTTGTAAAATCATCAAATTGTATGGTGTCTTTTTGAGGTTCTACCTGTGCATTTTCTGCTGCGTTGTCCACTTTGGTCTGTTCTAGCTTATCCAATTGTTTCTGTATTTGATCGTCTTCTATTTTGCTAAATAACAAGGAGCCTTTTTCAATTTTATAGCCGGGCTTTAGGAAGGGTTTGTCCTCGCTTAAATCTGCCCATTCCAGATGCTCAACATCATCACGTAAACTGGCATCTGGACTAATGCTTAAATCCAGCATTTCCTTAAGTTTACTGGAAGTGTGTGGCAAAAATGGTTCACTCAATACAGCTAATGAAGCTGCAATCTGTAAAGCGACATACATAACTGTTTTAGTTCGTGCTTCATCAGTTTTAATAGTTTTCCACGGTTCTGCATCGGCAAGGTATTTATTACCTAAACGCGCTACATTCATCAGTTCGTTTTGACTTTCGCGAAAGCGATATCTTTCTATAGAACTTGCAATTACTGCAGGATAAGCCCGCAACTCTGCCAACGTCCTTTTATCTTCATCATTTAATTCAACCGCTTCGGGTACAATACCGTCATAATATTTGTTTGTTAAAACAACCACCCTATTAATGAAGTTGCCAAAAATAGCTACCAACTCATTATTGTTTCTTGCCTGAAAGTCCTTCCAGGTAAAGTCATTGTCTTTTGTTTCTGGAGCATTAGCAGTTAAAACATAGCGGAGTACATCTTGCTGACCAGGAAAGTCCTCCAAGTATTCATGAAGCCAAACCGCCCAGTTTTTTGAAGTAGAAAGCTTATTGCCCTCTAAATTTAGAAACTCGTTGGCGGGCACATTTTCCGGGAGTATATAACTTCCTTCAGCTTTTAACATACTGGGGAAAATAATACAGTGAAATACGATATTGTCTTTCCCAATAAAGTGAAGCAATTTGGTGTCTTTATCCTTCCAATATGGCTCCCAGTCTTTCCCTTTTTCTTTTGCCCATTCTTTAGTTGAAGAAATGTAGCCAATAGGTGCGTCAAACCAAACGTAAAGTACTTTTCCTTCGGCACCTTCTAACGGAACAGGGATTCCCCAATCCAGATCACGAGTTACTGCTCGAGGTCTTAAGCCATCATCAATCCACGATTTACATTGGCCATACACATTGGATTTCCAATCTTTTTTATGACCTTCAAGAATCCATTCTTTTAAAAAATCTTCATAACGGTCAAGTGGGAGAAACCAGTGTTTAGTTTCCTTCATCACAGGAATGGATCCGGTTATAGTAGATTTTGGATTTATAAGATCGGTTGCATTTAAAGAAGATCCACAATTCTCACATTGATCACCGTAAGCTTCTTCGTGTCCGCATTTTGGGCAAGTACCTACCACAAAACGATCGGCTAAGTATTGATCTGCTTCGGCATCATACAATTGTTCAGAAACTTCTTCTATAAAAGCACCATCGTCATACAACTTCGTAAAAAATTCAGAAGCGGTCTCATGGTGAACCTGTGCAGATGTGCGGGAATAATTGTCAAATGAAATCCCGAAATCAGCAAAAGAATTTTTGATTATACCGTGGTATTTATCCACCACTTCTTGCGGTGTAATCCCTTCTTTTTTTGCCTTAATGCTAATGGCGACACCGTGCTCATCACTTCCACAAATAAATGCAACGTCATTACCGGTCAATCTTAAATAACGGGAATATATATCTGCTGGCACATAAACGCCTGCAAGATGACCTATATGAATAGGGCCATTTGTATAGGGAAGGGCGGCGGTAATTGTATATCTTTTTGGTTGACTCATGATTGCTAAAAAATAAAGCGCAAAGATACCATTTATGGTGTTAATGAGGTCTCAAACTATGGGTTAACCCAAAGAAGAATTTATATTGAATTGAATTCACAATTGGATATTTGTAAAAGCCTAAATAGCTTCAATTTAATTTTAGTATTTTTCTGAATCTTAAAAACACATATGGTAACACCAGCATATCTAAAGCCTGGCGATCAGGTAGGTATTGTAAGTACAGCGCGCAAAATTGACCGAGATCAAATCAAGGAAGGGATTAGTTTTATAAAAGAACTTGGATTAGTGCCGGTTATAGGTAAAACAATTGGATTGCAAGATGATCAATACGCGGGCAGCGATTATGACCGTCAAGATGATTTACAGCATATGCTTAACAATCCAGATATTAAAGCAATTTGGTGTGCAAAAGGAGGGTATGGTACAGTACGAATTATAGATAATATTGATTTCTACCGTTTTGCGAAAAATCCTAAATGGATTGTAGGATATTCTGATGTAACGGTTTTACACAGCCATATTCACAAATTGGGAGTAGAAACGCTACACGCGATAATGCCTTACGGTTTTGAGGATAATTCGATAGCGTCAAAAGAATCTTTGGGAGATGCTCTTTTTGGTCGGAAAGTAAAATATGAAATAAACACTGCACCGCTCAATAGAAATGGATCTGCAACAGGGGAAGTTGTTGGTGGAAATATTTCGATTTTATATTCCTTATGTGGAAGTCCGTCTGCTATCACAACTGATGGAAAAATACTCTTTATTGAAGATTTAGACGAATATCTCTATCATGTAGATCGCATGATGGTCAATTTAAAACGCAACGGCTTATTGAAAAACCTGAGCGGACTTATAGTTGGCGGACTTACAAGAATGCACGATAACCGTGTTCCCTTTGGTAAAAATGCTCAACAAATAATAATGGATGCTGTCAAAGATTTTGACTATCCGGTTTGTTTTGATTTTCCTGCGGGACATCTGGACGATAACCGCACGTTGATTATGGGTAGGAATGCTAAACTTGACATAGAAGATACAGGTGTAACCTTGAATTTTGAAGAAGCGTAGTCGGCTTTAGTTTACGGAACTTAATTTATTTTAAATTATGAATCATAACGAACTGGGGAAATGGGGGGAGCAATATGCAGCGGAATATCTTGCCCATAAAGGTTATGAAATTTTAGAGCGAAATTGGTTTTTTGATAGGGCAGAGATCGATATAATTGCCCAAAAGGGAAAAATTCTTATCGTTTGCGAAGTAAAAACGCGCAATTCAGATTTTTTTGGTGATCCTCAGGATTTTGTAACGCCAGCAAAAATTAAACTCCTAGTCAAAGCGGCAAACGAATATATAATTTCTAAAGATCTTGATCTGGAAGCACGTTTTGATGTGATAGCGGTTTTAAAAAATAAAAGTCAAGAAAAATTAGAGCATTTTGAAGATGCTTTTTATCATTTTTAAGAATGCCTATTAGTATATTGAGGTTTTTCCTTTTCTTATTATTCAAAAATCCGATTCTTAAATACCTGTTTTAATTCTTTAAAATTCTGCTTTGGATTTTTGCAGATATAAATGGTTTGCCATTTATCCTCTTCAAAATCGGCATACGGATTAAAAACTTTCTTCGCAGGAATAACAGTTTCAAAAAAGCTTTGAAAGAAATCTATATTGGCTTCGCCGTTAGTATATGCGAGAATGGTCTCGGGCATTTCTCCATTTTCTGGCGCCCATAAATAAAAACTTCCGTGATAGGAAAAAGCATGGGGTAGATCATACTTCTTTTGAAATAAATTTACAGCTCCTGCCTGGCTATAGTGCTTACCCCATATGAGACTGTTTTTCTGTTCTTCTTGAGGTAAGCTGTCGTAAACACCTTTTAATGCCGAAAGGGTTTTGTCCCATTTTGATTTGGAATAATATTCAATATAGGGAACAGGGGTTAAATCACCTTCTTTTTCTATTCCGGCGAATTCAATAAAAGGATCAAGCGGAAGAATAGCAAGTCCAAAAGGGATCATTACTGCTCCAGAGACCATTAATAAAAAAGTTACTGGATATAAAATCCACTTTTTTATCGTGAGGATTTTTTGCTCAAACCAAAGACCTCCAAACACCAATAAAGTGAGACCAACAGGGAAAAAGTAATAGAACTTACTTTCGCTAAATGCTAAAAATAAAATGGAAATTAGAATAGAGAATGCTATGGGTTGATTTTCTTTTTTCCAAAACATAAATACCAAACCCCCAATCCAAATAGGCGCTGTTAAGGGATTGAGTGAAACAACAAAATCTGTAATTACTTCTAGAATATTGAGTTGGTTTAGTTGGGTTTCATAGAGTCTGGAAAACATTTGAAATACTGGAAAATCATGCTGCCATTGCCACCAGATATTAGGACTCACGATTAGTAGAAAGAGTAGAATATAGTTCCAAAAAGAGTATTTTAAAGCAGCTTTACGAGTTCTTTCAAAGAGCAATAAGCTAATGAGTCCAGCAATAAAAAACACCATATCATATTTGGTAAGAAAACCAAATGCAGTAGAAAGTGTCAAATAAAGTAGGTAGCGGGGATTAAGAGTTTTTACGTATCTAACCAATTGAAAAAAAGACAATACCCAGAAAAACTGACTAAATACTACAGGCTGAAATAATTGCTGAGACCTACCAAAGCCTGGAGATATAATTACACACAGCAATACTAAAAAAACAGCTCTATTTTTTCCTCCCAAAGCTTTTGTGGTCAGGCCTAAGATTATAATAATTCCTAAAGATGCTATATGTGAGAAGATATGGTGTACAAAAACAGAAGAAGACCCAAATAGATTTTGAAGGTATGCCAGCCAGCCTATTACCGGAGGGAATTCCATATAGCCAAAGGCAAGGTGATTTCCGGTTTCTATATGTAAAAGCTCATCCCCTTGAAAACCACTGTTGTAATCGCCTATTAAATGTAGTATAATATTGACGATACAGAAAACCGCAAGCAACAAATAAAATTTTCTGCTAGTCATTTAATCGGATTTGGGATAGGGATATTCCACACGATTAAATTAAATAAAAAATTGGAATGAATTTTATAGGATAATAAACCTATACCTTAACAGCTTTAACCTCTTTTTTTAACGGTTTTAAAACTTCCAAAGCTTTGTCCACCGAAGTAATGCCAGGAACGCTTAGAAGCAAACGTAATCCGCTACGGGTTGTTTTTTCTTTTAAAGTAACTCTATGTGAATGGGTTTGAACAAATTGTAAAACTCTAGAGAAATTAGGGCTTTGATAAAAAGCCGATTGCTGATCTGCAATAAAGAAGCCTAAAAGTTTTCCTTTTTTCATCGTCACTTTCTCCATACCAGAATGTGTCGCAATCCATTTTAATCTCACGGAATTTAATAAATCAACAGCTTGCGGAGGCAATTCGCCAAAACGGTCCGTAATTCTGCTTTCAAAAGCTTCAAGCTCTTCTTCGGTTTTGAGATTGTTCAGTTCTGTATAAAGGCTTAATCTTTCAGAAATATTGTTGATATAATCATCTGGAAATAGCAGTGAGAAGTCGGTATCTATAACTGTTTCCTTTACATATTCTTTATCCTCTGCCTTATATTGATCTGCATATAAATCTGCAAATTCATTTTCTTTTAATTCTTCGATTGCTTCATTAAGAATCTTTTGATAGGTATCAAATCCTATTTCATTAATAAATCCGCTCTGTTCACCACCTAATAAATCCCCTGCACCCCGTATTTCTAAATCCTTCATCGCAATATTAAAGCCACTTCCAAGACTTGAGAACTGTTCAAGTGCCGTCATTCGCTTTCGGGCTTCGTCTGTCATAGCAGAAAAAGGCGGAGTTATAAAATAACAAAATGCTTTTTTATTGCTTCGTCCTACCCGTCCACGCATTTGATGCAGATCTGAAAGGCCAAAGTTATTGGCATTATTTATAAATATGGTATTGGCATTGGGAACATCCAGACCACTTTCTACGATTGTTGTAGAAACCAGCACGTCAAAATCACCATTCATAAATCCAAGCATCAGTGTTTCCAGTTTTTTACCTTCCATCTGGCCGTGACCTACACCCACTTTAGCATCTGGCACAAGTCGCTGAATCATCCCAGCAACCTCTTTTATATTTTCAATTCTATTATGAATAAAAAATACTTGTCCACCCCGTTGTATTTCATAAGAAACAGCATCCCTTATGGTTTCTTCTGTAAGGCGTATAATATGAGTCTCGATAGGATATCGGTTGGGTGGGGGCGTGGTAATTGTACTAAGATCTCGCGCTGCCATTAGACTAAACTGCAATGTGCGCGGTATGGGTGTAGCAGTAAGCGTAAGCGTATCTACATTTTCTTTTATGGTCTTAAGCTTATCCTTAACAGCAACTCCAAATTTTTGTTCTTCATCCACCACGAGCAATCCAAGATCTTTGAATTCCACATTTTTGCTGGTCAGCTGGTGCGTACCTATGATAATATCAACTTTGCCGGAAGCCAGATTCGCTAAAGTTTCCCTTTTTTCTTTTGCTGTACGGAAGCGGTTGAGATAATCTACCGTTATTGGAAATTCTTTTAAACGTTCAGTAAATGTCTTGTGATGCTGAAAAGCAAGTATGGTCGTAGGGACAAGAATTGCAACCTGTTTGCCATTATCAACCGCTTTAAAAGCTGCGCGTATGGCCACTTCTGTTTTCCCAAAGCCTACATCCCCACAGACCAAACGATCCATCGGCCTTTCATTTTCCATGTCCGCTTTTACAGCTTCGGTGGCACTGCTTTGATCGGGAGTATCTTCATAAATAAAGCTTGCTTCCAACTCGTGCTGTAAATGAGAATCGGGACCAAAAGCATAACCTTTTTCAAGACGTCTTTTAGCATAGAGTTTAATAAGATTAAAAGCGATTTCCTTAACCTTAGTCTTGGTCTTTTGTTTTAATTTTTTCCAGGCATTGCTACCCAATTTATAAATCTGTGGTGGCTTTCCATCTTTCCCATTATACTTGGTCACCTTATGCAGCGAATGAATACTCAAATAAAGAACATCCCTTTCGCCATAAATAAGTTTAATGGCTTCTTGAGTTTGCCCTTCGACATCAATTTTTTGTAAACCACCAAATTTTCCGATCCCGTGGTCAATATGAGTCACGTAATCTCCTACTTGCAGGCTGGTTAGCTCCTTTAGCGTAATAGCCTGCTTCTTGGCGTATCCGTTTTTCAGATTAAATTTGTGATACCGCTCAAAAATTTGATGATCTGTATAACAGGCGATTTTAAGGTCATCATCTATAAACCCTTGATAAAGGGAAATGATTATGGTCTCATATTGTTTTACATTTTGCTCTGCATCATCAAAAATGTCGTGAAACCGTTTTGCCTGTTGCTCACTTACACAGAAAATAAAATTCTTGTAGCCTTCTTCAAAATTCTCATTAAGATCCTGTATAAGAAGATCAAACTGCTTATTGAATGAGGGCTGAGGTCTGGTATTATAAGTTACAGTAGTTGTGGATTCAATCGAAGCTTCTTTGGGAGCTATCTTGGGTATTTTCTTATCTAGTTGAATAAGTTTAAAATCAAGTAACTGTCTTCTTATCAACGCAGAATTGCAAAAAAGATCTTCTGGGGCAATGTGCTTTATATCTGTAGAGAGCTTATTATAAGCCTCGTTGGCTTTTTCAAAGTTGAGATCAATGCGCGCTGAAAGTTGCTCAATACTTTGTGTGAAAACTACTGTTTCTGAAGAAATGTATTTAAAAAAACTATCTCGATTCTCCTGCAAATGCTTGTCTTCAACATTGGGCATTATAGAGATTTTCTTAACAGGACCTGTCGATAGTTGTGTTTCTACATCAAAGGTTCTAATGCTATCCACCTCATCACCAAAAAACTCAATACGATAAGGCTCATCGTGAGAAAAAGAAAAAACATCTATAATACCCCCACGGACAGAAAACTCTCCCGGTTCTGAAACAAAATCCACTCTTTTAAATTTATATTCAAAGAGCATCTCATTAACAAAATCCAGTGAAAGTTTGTCATTAACTTTAACCTTTAGGGTGTTTTTGTCAAGTTCCTTTCTGGTAACAACCTGCTCAAAAAGAGCATCAGGATAAGTGACGATAACAGCAGGCTTTTTTCTGCTATTAATACGGTTAAGCACTTCTGCGCGCAAAAGCACATTGGCATTATCTGTCTCTTCTATTTGATAGGGGCGTCTGTAACTGCCGGGATAAAAAAGAACATTTTCTTCTTTTAGCAGATTTTCCAAATCATTTAGGTAATAAGCAGCCTCTTCCTTATCTGTAAAAATGATTAAAAAAGGTTTGTCTGCTTGCTTAAAACTTTCTGCTAATACAAAGGAAAGAGATGATCCTATTAGACCATTTAATGTAATGCGATTTTCAGAACCGGCAATAGCCTGCCCCAGTTTTTGCGTTTGCAAAGACTGTGCAATGTGTTGATTGATTTCGGTTTTAACCATTGCCCGCAAAGATAATACGTTCTTTTTTCCTTTGGTAGCGGGACCCTAAGTTTTATCATTTTACTAACACTATAACGCTAAAGCCTTGTCTAATTTTAGCATTATTCGAAAATAGGCTCCTATTTTAAGAACCTGAAAAACTTAGTAAAGTTTGATTTTTAATTAAACCAAAGATGAAGAGGATATAAATGAAGAACAAAAAACTGACCAATAATCAACTTGCCTTCTTTTTGGCACGTATTACTATTGGGATCAACCTGTTAATTCATGGCTTAGTCCGTATCCCCAAGTTGCAGCAATTTGCAGAGGGACTCACTAAGGGTTTTGAAAATTCTTACCTGCCTCAATTTCTTGTTTCAGCTTTTGCACATTGCCTTCCTTTTATTGAATTTTTATTGGGCCTTTGCTTGATTCTGGGTTTAAAAACGCGACTTGCGGCAGCTTTGGGAGCAGTACTGATAGCAGTACTAATTTTTGGATCAGGACTTAAAGAGGATTGGACGGCTGTTGGTTCTCAGATGGTCTATGCATTATTTTTCTTTTTCTTAATCAAAAACCTGGAGCATAATATCTGGGCATTAGACTCTAAACCTAAAAATAAAATAGATGGATTTTCAACTAAAAAATAAAATAGCTTTTGTTTCCGGCTCAACTAAGGGAATAGGCTTTGCCATAGCAAAAACTTTAGCTCACGAAGGCGCCGAAGTAATCATAAATGGACGTAGTCAAGATTCAATTGATGAAGCTTTAGCCAAAATAAAAGAAGAGGTTCCAGATGCAGATGTTAGAGGTGTGGCTTGTGATTTCAGCAAAAAAGATGAGGTGAAGCGACTAATAGAAAATGTAGGATTGGTCGATATCCTTGTTAACAATGTAGGGATCTTTGATATGAAAGATTTTCTCGATATACCTGATGAGGATTGGCAGAATTTTTATGATGTAAATGTGATGAGTGGAGTACGTCTTTCTAGAGCATTTTTACCACAAATGTTGAAGCAGGACTGGGGACGTATTATTTTTATAAGCAGTGAGAGCGCTATTAATATCCCAGAAGAAATGATTCATTATGGGATGAGCAAAACAGCGCAATTGGCAATTTCTCGAGGTATAGCTGAGCTGACTAAAAAAACTAATGTTACAGTTAATTGTGTGCTTCCTGGACCTACACTTTCTGATGGTGTCAAAAAAATGGCCGGGATCAAGGATGAAAAAAGTAAGAAGGAAGCCGAAGATGAGTTTTTTAATAATGCGCGCCCATCTTCTATAATTCAACGATTTGCAGATCCGCAGGAAGTAGCTAATATGGTAGCCTATGTAGCGAGTCCGCTATCATCTGCAACAAATGGATCTTCATTACGTGTAGATGGTGGGGTGGTCAAATCAATTTATTAATCAAAAAAGTAAAATTTACTTAATGGGAATTGAAGAATACGATGTTTTTGTTATAGGTACTGGTACCGCCGGTAAAAAAGTTGCGAATTCATGTGTGGAAGCTGGGATGACAGTAGCTATCGCTGATAATCGGGAATATGGTGGTACATGTGCAAATAGAGGTTGTGATCCTAAAAAAGTCTTAGTGGGAATTACGGAAGTTTTAGAACGAAGCCGTGATTTACAGGGAAAGGGAATCGTTGATGTCCCAGAGGCCAATTGGCAAGATCTCATGAAGTTTAAAAAAACATTTACAGATGCAATTCCTTTTACTACAGAACGTGATTTAGAAGAAGCAGGGATTAAAATGTATCATCAATCTCCTCGCTTTTTAGATGAAAATACGCTCTCTGTAGAGGGTAAAACTGTTAAGGCCAAAAAGATTGTCATAGCGACAGGTATGAAACCCCTAGAACTTAAAATTCCCGGTCGCGAACACGCTTTGTACAGTGATGATTTTCTCGAGCTTCCTGAGCTTCCAAAGAGTATGAT
>CAXBEL010000005.1:0-52259 GCA_963974735.1 uncultured Flavobacteriaceae bacterium
CCAGCGCCAGGAATAGAAATGCAAAAGACACACATTCACCCACTCACCTATTCACTTATTCACATACTCACCTATTCACTAACTAACAGCTTACAGCCTAAAGCCTAAAGCCTATAGCTCTCCCAGCGCCAGGAATAGAAATCCAAAAGACACACATTCACCCACTCACCTATTCACCCACTCACCTATTCACCAATTACCACCAGCTTACAGCCTAAAGCCTATAGCTCTCCCAGCGCCAGGAATAGAAATGCAAAAAACACACATTCACCCACTCACAAATTCACCCACTCACCTATTCACACACTCACCTATTCACCCACTCACCTATTCACCAATTAACTCCAGCTTACAGCCTAATGCCTATAGCTCTCCCAGCGCCAGGAATAGAAATGCAAAAGACACACATTCACCCACTCACCTATTCACCCACTCACCTATTCACCAATTAACACGAGCCTATAGCTTACAGCCTAAAGCCATCCCAGCGCCGTCAAAGGGTTCATCAAGGAAAAAAAGAAAATAACCTCCCTCCCATTACGGAAAACCGTAACAGCCTACAATTTAATCAGGGAGAAAACCAAATATAATGAATAATTAGTTTCAGTGTTTGCGGTAATAAATTGGCCACCAAACAAAAAAATAGCTTACAGATCTATCTTCTCAATCTGTAAGCCTAGAATAAGAATGTCAAAATTTTATGAAGAAATTAGTTGTTTTTTACCTCATTTCTTTGTGAGCAGTTTTTTCATATTCATTCCATAAATTTCTAAGAGAAATTAAATTATTACGTAATACATCATTCGAAATTTCAGTTGGATTATGTACTAGTCGATTTCTGAAATTTCTTAAGGCATCAAACTCCTTTATAATACTGTATCTAATTTGGTTTCCTTCATTTCTAGCTAAGACCATAATTGCATCTCTCGTGGTAAAAACATTCCTTTTATATTTTCTAGCTTCAGAAATTAGTCTTTGTTCCATTTCAGTCCAAAGTTTTAAGAAGTTGCCTAAGTCTGAAGGTGCAAGGTCAGTAGAAACTTCTTGTCCAATTTCTCTGCAAATTGATTCTATTCGATCTTTTTTTGGATAGAGTGCTGTTTCTGGAATTCTTTTGAAATCTGTTCCCCAAAATCTATTGTTATTTGGAATTTCAAATTTGGCAATAAGTCTTGTATTTAAATCTAATTCACTTTTATTGTCATATTCGTTTGTCAAATCATCTGTTCCAACTAAATAACCTTCTTGAAAATATGGTCGTAAAGCTTCTGGTGGTGTGATACTCAAAAGTCTAACGTTTATTAAATCGTGTTCTGAATTTACAGATATTCTGTTGGTATAATAGGGTAGTCCAAATACGTAAACAAATGCAGTTTTTTGCTCATTCCAAATCTGAGCAAACGAACACGCAACTCTCAATGACTGAGTTAAGTCTATAAGAGGTGTCTCAGTAACCTCATAATGTTGAAGAACACTCCATTGTATATATTTCTTTCTCCTTAATTCCGTGTGTCCTTCAATTTTATTTTCTTTAAAAAGCTGTGATAATATTTTACAAGCACTTTCTAATCTATCAAATCTAAAGTCTAGTTCTTGTTGGGAAACATAATCTCCTCGATAGATTGTTGGATAAAATGTAGAATTGTTAGCTTTGTTCCGATAGTCATTTTTTTGACCGCGATAAAACAATAAGTAATCCTTATTTAGATAAGCTAATTTTGCGACTTGCTCAACAAGTTTGCGAAACGTGGTAACCTTATATCCAGAATGTTTCCCAACTTCCTTTGGTGAAGTGTGTTTCCTCAATTCTTTTGTTAGATTACCGTAAATCTGTCTCATTAAGTTTTATCTTATTTGGAAAAAACGTTTCGTCAAAATTGCTCACAACATGTGTATATACTCCATGATCTATTCCTGCTATACCGCACATGTACGCAATTAGTTTTTTTATAACCTCAATATAAGTCAATACATTATTAATTCATTACGGAAAACCGTAAAAGGGTTTATTTAATTAGGGAGAATCCCAAATATAAAGTTTTTTGTTAATAGAACCGCTATCTATTTCATTTTTAGAAGGCCCAAAAAACAATGCCGTTTTAAGTAGCTTATATTGGTTCGGTTTTTAAAAATTATTGGATGTAAAACGGTTACTTGTGTTAGCACAAATGTTTATTCCGGTTTTGGTTTTCTTAATGTTAAAAATTCGTAACTTAATTTATCTTCTTTTTTATATACACTATCGAATTTTTCATTAATAAATTCATAGTCCTTGACATAATTTTTGTTCAGCACTTCCTTTGCCACACCATCCATATATAAGTCAGTCAGATATTCTTTGTTTTCATATTCCCAATGTCGCTCGATTGATTTAGGTATCCCTAAATCATTTCTATCAATGTTTTGACCATTAACTCTAATTTCATCAATTATTATGTAAAGATTATAATCTCTAAAAAAAGTCTCCACAGTTCTTGATTGAAGTATTTTTTCGTTTTTGTAAGATGCTTCCCAGTATTGTGTCGTTGAATTTGAAAAAGGACTTGACATTCGGCACCACGAATAATCTAAAGATGCCAATAAAGATGAGTATTCCGATTCATTATTATCTTCATCAAGTTTTGCTTCAATTTTATATCCGAATCGCATTTGCTCGATTTTTCCTTTTAATGGTGTTAATTTGAAACCTAAATTGACGTTCTTTATTCCTCCAACGTAAGTGTAATATTCCTTTTCAATTCTTGCTAACTCAACTTTTACATATTGGTCTAAGGAATTTTGTTTGGCGTAATTTTTCCAATATTGTGAAACCGAATCTATTTGTTCAGCAATTTTTCCGTATTTACTTTCCCATTCGTTTTTGAATTTCTCTCTTAGTGGTTTTGAGGTTGTAGTGTCAGCGGTATATTTTACAAAGTCGTGTATTCTTTTATAAGTCAAATCTGACCATTTTACTCTGTCTAGTTCAGTTTTTAGCACGGAATCCTTTTGAAATTCAATTAGCTTATAAGTACTCTCAAATAAAGTATCTTTTTCAATTGCTGTTTTTAAATCCTCGACAGTTAATTTTTCAAAAATGTTTTTATTCGTGGGATTACTGCAAGCAATAATTAAAATTGATAATAATGGTATTAATTTTCTCATAGGTTAATTGTTGGATTACCATTTGTGTTAAAAGCATTGTATATGAAAAATAGCGTGTTAATAAGTACTACCTTATCAGTTTATAGCTGATCTTAGTTTATTGCTTACCTTTCATTTAAGTGATTAAATCGCTATTTTTCATCTCAATTCTTTGTTGGGCATAGTTATTCTTCCTCGTCTGTGGTTTCAATTTCAAGTAGGTCATAATCTTCGAGTTCTTTATAAATACTTGATAGTTCTGCATTCAGTTGGGAAATGTATTCTGAACTAATATGAAAAAATAAGTCCTCCTTGTCATCTTCCAATTCAAATTTAAATTCTCCTTTTTTTAATTGAAGTAGAAGCTTGTTGAAAACACTTTTAACCTCAATTGGTTTGTCTTCAGTTAGATTTATTTCCAAATCGTTTCCGTTAATTGAAAATATTAAATTGGTTTGTGTGTCGTCTCTTTTTATAGTTGACTTATGTGTTTCCATATATTTTTCCTCTTTCACCGAAGGCTTCTTTTCCTCCTTCTAAAGTTTTCATACTAAATTCTTTCCAATCCAAATCTCCTTTTGTGTCGTCATTGCACACCAAATTATTTGCGAACGGATTACCTTGGTAAGTGTAATATCCATTTATATCGTGCTCTCTATAAATTGAGTTATACGGTAATGTCCTAACCGCAATATTAGCATCGTGAGTAGCAATAATTACTCTTTTTCCTGTTTGAGCTTTTTCCTTTAACATAGGAACAATAACATTGCTTATGTAATCATTCCCTAAACTTTTTTCAGGTTCATCGATTATGTAGATTTCTTTATCTTCTAATAGTTCGTTATGAAGTAATACCATTGAAGATTCACCAGTTGAAGGTGCGTATTTTAATCCGTTTAGCGTGAAATGTCTATGAAAAAGCAATAAGTCGTTCAAAGAGTTTATATTATCCGAGCCTTCGACTTCTTTAAGTTCTGTTATCTTCTCGTATAAACCGGAAGCATATAAATGTTTTTCTACCTGTTTTAAAACAGTAGCAAAATTTCTTTGAGGATTTTTAGTGGCACTCTTTACTGGTTTGTAGTCAACATTTTTAAAATTACCATCTTGAATTACCAAATTTGTCTGACAAAACAGTTCACCTTTTTCGCCAAGGTTTCCTACTGATTCGATATATGGTTGAATAGTCTTTGATATGTTATTCAAAACCTTTTTTAGTTCTCTTTCAATTCTTATTCGGTTACTTGCATATACACTAAATCCTGTACTTATAGGTTTTTGAGGTAAACCAGTTTTCTTCGCTATTTCTTCGACGAAGACATTGATAATTTGATTGAAAAGGGAAATACTGCGTAAATTAATAATTCTTTTTTCAGATTCAGCTTTCAATTTGATTACTATTTTCTGAATAATTTTATTAAGTTCTTGATAAAGATCTTCACCTATTATTTCTAAAATATGTTCGTCAGATTCTACGTTTTTAATGAACTCATTAACGTATTCCAAACTTAATGCGATTTCTTCAAAATCACGTTCTGAAGTTGGTTCATCAAGTGGTGTGAAATTTTGAATTTTTAATTTTTTAGCAATTTTATTAGTTTGTTCTATCGCAAAATATTTGGAATAAGAGCTTAAGCTTGTAACGTTTTTTTCACTTGAGTTTCTTATACTTTTTATCTCTTGGAAACAATCATCAATTTCAAATTCACTCAAATTTGCATCAAAATAGTTTCCTTTTAAATCGTAGCTATTTTCTAATGTTTGAGCACTCGATTGATAAACTTTATTTTTTATCCCTAAATCATTATAGTGTTTAGACAGTGCGTGAAGAATATCCGATTTTCCTGTCCCTTTTGAACCAAAGATTATATTTATGTCATTGTAAACATTGATTTCTACCTTTTCTAAAGGATTACTTTGAAAGGGAAATAGTTCTATTTTTTGTTTTAATTTCCAATCTAAAACCGTATTTATTGTGGATATATCTTTTTCTAATAGCAGACAGAATTGGTCAAAAGATTGTACAGGTAACCTTAAATCAGGTAAATTTTTTGAGATTTGTTGATAATCATTCCAGTTTTGAACATCTGAACCATATATAGAATTATGTCCGTGACTTATATAAATTCCTGCTGAAATGGAATTGGTAGCTTCCTTCAAAACTCTTTTTTGGTTAGAAACAAGTCCAATTAATTTGTCTACATCCTCATCTATTAAGTTTGGTTTCTTTCCATAATAATGAGCAATGTAAATGCAATCAAATTTATCAAAGCTATCTACAGTTTCTTTAATGGGAATGTTGAAATTATCAGCAGTCTTTCCAGTTAAAAGTTCTTGAACAGTTTTATTAAATTCTAAAACATTCTTAGGGTTTGCAATTACAATTAAATGTGCTCTTCTATCTTCTTCTAATATATCTAATTCAATACCTGGCCATATTTGACACACATCGTCCGATTTGACTTTAATTTTTGTGTATTGTTCTAAATCAAAATGATTATGATTAGTAATTGCTAAAACCTTTACGTCTGTCAATCTAATTATTTCATCAAATTTATCGGCATCTATATTCCTGCTTTCAGCGTCACCGCCTTTGCATTTTTTTGTATGTACGTGTATATCGATTTTCATTTAATCTCTGGGATTTATTTTAATTGTGCCCAACATGGATATAGATAGCCTTGACGTATATATCGCATTTGTACTAAATGTTATGTTTAATTATTCTGTCCAAATATAAATCAAAGTAAAACATCAACATTACGGAAAACCGTAAAGGGGCATATTTAACAGGGGAGAATACCAAATATAAAGTTTTTGTTAAATAGAACCGCTATCTACTTCATTTTTAGAGATACCCAAAAAACAAGCCGCTTAAAGCGGCTTATATAGGTCTAGTTATTAAATATTAGGGGGTTGAGTAAAAGTTATTCTGGGTAGAGTTATTTTCTATTAAGATTAGAAAAGGTCTGTCTACCCAAGGTGTCTGTCAAGGGAAAACTATAAGTCGGTTTTTCAGATTTTTTCAGATTTCCCAACATTTTAAGAGTCTCATCAAATTTGGAAATCTGCTCTAACTTATTTTTTTCCTCTAGAGTCTTATTAACAATTTGTTCTACTCGTTTTGATATATTTTCCATAATTACAAATTTATATAAATTTTCGTGTGTGAAAAAACATTTCACCATTATTCCGTCCAATGTATTGACAAATAAGGTCATTATATTCTCTAATAATTTTAGTTAAAGCCGGGTCGTTGGAGTAGTCTTCGATTTTTAGTTTTAATATATGTGTTAATGCTTCAACACCAATAGAGCGACCGTGAGAATGCCATATTTTGTTATCACCTAAATCTCTTGCAATTTCTGTTGCTCTATCTTCTTTTTCTTGCAATTTTACTGGATTACCATTAGAATTATGCGTGTTCCAATTTTTAAATTTATATTTGACTAGCCACTGTTTTAATAATGCAATTGTTAAATCTCTAGCTTGTTCGTGTCGTCTTAACATTGCCAAATCCTGTTCTCTTAACATTATTAATTCGGCTTGCGAAATTGTTCCTGCGATGGATTTAGCTATTAGTTCCTCTACTTTATCAAGATATCCTAAAGCTGGAACCCAATTTTTTCCATTATAAACCTGTGGGTCAATTGGCCCAAGAGAGGAAGAATAGTCCATATAAATGGCATCACCTGATAAGCAAAATATAGTTCCAGCTGAGTAGGCAGCATCTGGCACTATGAAATTTACTGTCTTGTAATGATGTCGTGTTACTTTAACTAATCTTTCAACAGTTTCAGCGCTACCTCCCGGGGTATTCAGAATAATAAATAATGTTTCTTTAGTATCGGGTTCAGCCTTCAGTTCTTCCACTAAATCTCGAAAAGGTTTGTCAAGAGAATCTGTTATCGGACCGTAATAAAATAAAAAATCCGCATCAAAATGATTTTCTAGTTGTTCTAATCTTTTGTTTAGAATCTCGTGTAATGTCGAGTCAAATATCGGTTTCATGTTAAATTTGTTTTAATCCTATCCAACTTGTTTATATGTTACTCTTTTCTTTTATTTCACATTTGGAGTACTATACCCCATTTTATGTCCATAATGGATATAAATATAAATTAAACTAAAGCTCATTAATTACGGAAAACCGCAATTAGTTATTATTTCTGCCATTGTTATCAAAATTCCGCCTACAGCAAGACCGACAATCAGAATGTAATTTCCAATTGACATTTTATCCTTTAACATAAACTCACTCAACATTTTTAAGTTTCCATTTTCATCAAGTAAGTCCCATTTGTCAAGTATTTTTTTTAATTCAGATTCAAGTTTGCTTTTTTGTAAAAGCTCCGCTTGATTTAGACTTCTATTTTGAGCAAGAAGTTCTAATTCTGACAACATAATTGCTCTCAAATTATAATCATTAAACGTTGCGAAATATTCAGTCAATTTATTGCTTTCATTACGCAAGTTGTTATTGATAATTATAATTCCGATTACAATTGTTGAGAATAAAATTAATAGTCCAATATATGTTGCTATATTTTTATTTGAAGTAAATACAGAAACTCCGCCAAGAATTGTTCCCGAGACTGTAACAATTTGAGCAATCCAAGTATTTTTTAGTTTAGAAAGAGCAAGTGTTTCTTGAAAGATCAACTGATTTTGCGATTTCGTTGCATCGAATAATTGCTCTTGAATTTTTTCAAAATTCATTATTGGTTTCTTTAATTTTGACTTCGGTTATATGTTTAGTTAATTTTGTTGCTACTGCAAATTCAAAACGCTTTATATATTTTCCAAAGTCTCTATAATTAACTTCAAAGGTTATTTGCTTAGCTTTTACCTCCCCATTGCTACTATTCAGTTTTTGTTTTATTTGGTCAAAGCTATAACCATATTCTTTAGTCTCTAATACTATAGCAGAGCAATAAACTTTTTCTCTTTTTCCAATTCCACCAGTAGTGTGTTCACCACAACTAAATCCAATTAAAAAATATTTTTCTATATCAACTCCGTGATCTTCGCAAAGTTTGAAAAGGTCAGCTCCACCATGGCCATCGATTTGGATATATCCACCATAATCTCCATATTGAGTTCTAACTAAAGGTTCTATTAAATCTAGGTTGTATTCTCTTATGTTCATATGTTTTGTTTTAATTGTGCCCAACAAGTATATAAATAGCCGTGAAATATAAATAGCACTTTTACCCCATTCAATTGTTTTTTATCAAATTCAAATATAAAGCAATGCAGTATCACTGCATTACGGAAAACCGTAGAGAGGGGCTTAATTAACCGGGGAGAACACCAAATATAAAGTTTTTTGTTAAATAGAACCGCTATCTATTTCATTTTTAAAAGATACCCAAAAAACAAGGCCGCTCAAAGCGGCTTATATTAGTTCGGTATTTAAAAATTATGGGGCGTGCATCGGCTACAAATGCATTGGGCAGTGTTTATTAATTTATTTTAATCCATTCTTGATTTGACACATTCCTTCCGAAAACAGTTTCACTTATTCTTTTGCCATTTTTCTGAATTTTCAGATATTCCATGTTTTTACGTAGACCATTAGCAATTTGGGAGTGAACTGTCCGATGATTGTTTCCATTATAATTACTTAAAAACCCGACATATGCTGCCTCAAATTCTTTTGCGAAACTTCTAATAAATTCGTGCGAATCAAATTTGTCTTTGGGAAGCTTCTTTTTAATCATTTCTTTAATTTCCTCTAGATGTATTGTCATAAATTTTTGAATAGTCATAATTTTAGATATTAAAATTTCAATATTATATATACATATACGATAAAAAAAAATAAAGCCTTTAAAATGATCACACAAAACCATTAGAGTGGGCTTTTAAAAGGGGGAGAATACCTTATATTGAATTATGCTAGATAGAACAGACAACTAAGTAATTGTTCGTAAACTTAAAAAATGATGTAGTTGCGCATGGATTACCACTATTGGCAAAACTGGCTATTTAGTAAATTGGTAAATCGTTATAAAACACGCTGTTAAATCAATAAATACTAATATAATCCCAAAAAATGAAAATCGATTTAATTTTTTGTCGTTATTACCTCCTTGGATTAAAATAAATCTAATTAATGCAATTAATGAAAACAAAACAGCTGTTACTAATAGTGGGGGCACAAATTGTAATGGATAATTTATAATCTCATAATCAAGAAAGTCAATAGGAATTCCTTTTATATTAAAAATAAGGAGGAAGTATATAAAAAAAATAAATATTCCCAATATAATATATATCCCATTATCCCAAATAACATTTGTTTCCGACTTAATCATATGACCTAATTCTGTTTTTTTAATCTGTAAATCTCTATCATATTGTGAAAGGGATTTTTCAAAATATTCTTTAGGTAACGCTTCTGCTCTATCAAGAAGAGAATTTTTTTCAATAATAATCAGGTCAAGACTATGATTTATCTCATTTTTCCATAAGTATTTTTTGTATTTGTACCAAGTTGAAGCAGAAATGTTAAGTATGTAGAATGAAAAGATTAATAGAATAAATGCCCCAAAAAGAAAATTGAAGTCTTTTAGTATTGTAAGTATACTGAAAGAACCATAACTGTAATCTTGGATGAAATATATATGCTCAATATTTTTGTTAATTACTCTTGAATGATTGATCAAATTGCCATCAAACACATTTGACCTGTCTATATCTAATTCCAAATCATATTTTGTCGCAGCGATTGCATCCGCAATTTTTTTTCTTTCTTTCGAATCTTTAGCTAATTTAACGAATAATAAGATGAACCCAATAAATAGTATAATGGCTATGAAATAATACTTGTTTTTTTTTTAAATCTTTTCATTCTTCAATTGGTCACAAACATGCACCATTTAATAGGGATGTGATGTATATATCATCCATTAATCTTAATCTATTTCCTTTATCTTTTAAAGATATAAAACAAACGCAACCCACCCACTACTTACAACCTTAACAGCCGGTATTTAACCGGTGAGAATACCAAATATAAAGTTTTTTGTTAAATAGACCGCTATCTATTTCATTTTTAGATAATACCCAAAAATCGGCTTTTACACACTATAATTAAAATAAGCCCTCTTTCCATCATCATAAAGAGAAATAGTATTTCCATTTACAGTTCCATTGAAATGACAAGAAGAACCATAATCATATCCACAAAATTTATTTCCTTCAATTTTAAGATTAATGTGATGACTATCCCCATAGTGATATAAAGAGAAATCTCCATTATGTCCACTGCCAGAAATATGACATCCTTGGTCATAATCATATATGTTGACGTTTCCTAATTGAACATCTCCACTAAAACTTATATGTTTACCTTTAGAATAATCATAAACAAAGGAAGACTGCTTTTTGGAAATCAAGCAACCTACAATAAATGCAATTCCAGCCCTTGGATTTGGTTTTATATTTTATTTATTATTAATTACTTCTGCAATTTCAGTTGCTATTTCCTCGACTGTAAAAGACGAAGTATTTCTTGCCAATTTGTCCGCTAAAGATGGACTATAATCAATCACTTCTTTTTTAGTTAGGTTATGCCAAATTGGTAACATAACTTGTTCATTTGAAACTGCTTTTGTTATGATGCCATCAAGTTCGTAATTAGTCCAACCTTTACGAATAAAATCTTTAGATAAAACGACTATTCCAAAACGACTATTTGCCAACCCCATATCGATCTTTCTTCTTAATGAATCTCCAATTTTCATTTCAAATTCGTCATACCACACTTTTAATCCTTCCGATTTTAAAGCTAAAGCCAAAGGCCTAACAACTTCGTCTTTATCTTCTGAAGCGTGGGAAATGAAAACGTCATATTCTCTAACTTCATTTTCAAATCCTGGTGGTTTTTGGCGGTCTTGGACCAATGAAGGAACCGTGGATAAAGAAGGTTGGCGCATTTCTGGTAATGCGCTAGGCATCATTCTGATAGAACTTCGTGTAGTCCCTCTTAAACCTTGCATATCAACCGTTACATACCAATGACCTGAATTTGGAATTTGTAAACGAATAGGAGACTTTTTTGCTAACCCACCAATATAGCTATGTCTTCTTCCATTTCTATAACTTTGAAAATTTGATGAATTCATAAGTCGTACATTCGCTGCGCTACCTTGCAGCGTAATTTCAACAACATCCCCACGTTGTCTATTTCCTAAATCATATTTTGTAAAATTCATACTCTTCGGAATGTTTTATTAGCATTATGTACAGTCTGCAAATAAATACAATACTGGCACTTATTTTCACTATATCTAAAGGGTTAATATTTCAAATGTAATAAGAGCAAAAGTTTTCCAATTACGGAAAACCGTAAGAGTGGGCTTTAAAACCGCGGATAATACCCAATATAAGAAAATATATTGCAGTTAACACGGCATTCAGCTTGGGTCGTACCGACCACACGAATGTTTAGTGTTGACCACGTTTTATTTTAATACTTCTACAAGTTTTTGAGTAATCATTAATTTTCTAATTGTTAGAAAGTTTTCAAAATTGATCGATTTCCAAAGCTTTTTGTCTTCTGGAATAATGTGGATTTTCAGATAATCATCTTGATTCTTAACATAATCTTTTATCCATTTTGAAAGCTCCTTGTCATTCTTTTCACCACGATTCGTACCCATATCAAGCAATTGAAAGTTTCCCACATGGTTTATTTTATTCCAATCAATTTTATTTGCTTCTAGGATTGACTTTGGGTGAATATGGTCAATGTCATTTATTCTGAAACTTTTAGGTCTATCGTAAATTAAATACATTAAAAAATCAAAATCATAAGTATCTAACCATTCATCTTTTATTTCTTCTGAAAAGTCTAGTGGGTGAGCGTTGTACATTTTAAAGAGTTCTTCTTTCGGGAAATCCTTGTTTTTATATTTTAATACAACTTCTAATATCTTTCTGATTCCGGTAGAATATGCCGTCCAACCCGCACCACGTCTTCTAAATACCTTATTTAGCATAGATAATTTTAACCAATTCTCAATCAGTTTAAAATTTTCATTTGTTGTGTCAAATGTGTCGAAGTAGTTTTCTAATTTATTATCCTGAGTTGAAGAATGAAAAAGATGATAAACGATAAAGTATAAAGGGATTATTGAAGGCTTGTTTTTGTTGTAAAATTCATAAAGGTTAGAATTTTGTAAAAACTTTCTAGTAGCAATCAATGCTGATTTTATACGGTTACCACTATATGTAATAAAGTCTGAATCTGCTTGGTCAATATCAGATATATTCTTCCTGTGGTTATCCTGAAGAATGAATATCAGTTTAATAACTTCATCCTGGCCAAATCCAATATCTTCAAATTTTTGAATATCAAATAGAAATTTTTCATTGGAAGAGTCAAACCCTTTCAATTTTGACGCCATAAGCTCTAATCCGTCAAGTTTTGTACCACCTTGATTCAATCTCCTAAACAATTCAACTACTCTTTGGCGGTTTTTTACCAAATCATCTTTGAGGTTAATTCTGACTTCACAAATCCCAACATTTTCACTTGAAAACACCTCATCTGTAAAGGCTTCAAGGCACTCTAATATTTTTGATTTTTCTGTTTCATCAAATTTCTTGTTAGGAAATATTTCGTCTTCCGCAACGAACTTGTATTTTTTACCTGCTTCTTTTACTTGTTTGAACAAGTCTTTGACAGCCACCCAATATGTAGGTATTTTTTTTGTTCCTTCGAAATTGTCTAATTCTGATTTTAAATCCTTTGGGCTTTTGGCAAAAGAAAAGTTGAAATTGTTTTGCCTTGCTTCGCTTAAAAGGTCGAAGTATAATTTCTTGCCATTGTATTCGCCAAGGACTCCTATGTTGAATGCAGATAACCTTTGTTGACCGTCAACGACATAAGATAGATTTTGCTTTAAAATTCCATAGTCATTTGAGAGCATATTCTGATTTGCGAAATATGCTTTGATAAATGATCTATAAGAAAATAAAGGTTTCCTGTCTTTAAAATCCTTAATTGTCATTATACCACCAAATGAATCTCCCTTCATCAAAGTGTCAAATAAGAGTTCTATTTTTTCTTCTGTCCAAACAAGATTTCTTTGAACTACGGGTAAAACGAATTCATCATTATCAATTTTTTCTAAAATATCTTCAACAGTGTAGGGTTTCCAATTGGACATCTTTTGTTTTTTTAATGTGGCCTAACATGTTTATTTACGCCATGATCTAGCCCTGCCATAACGCACATGTGATGCATTTGTTTTTTATAATTTCAAATATAATTTAACGCAGTAAAATTCAATTACGGAAAACCGCAACAGACTGCATTTTAACCGGGGAGAACACCAAATATAAATCTTTTTGCTTAATAGATCCGCTATCTATTTCATTTTTAGATGTACCAAAAAACAAAGCCGCTCAATGCGGCTTATATCATTTCGGTTTTTAAAAATTATGGGGTTGTGCAACGGTTACCATTGTTGTGTGCAGTTATTTTCTCTGTTTTAAAAATATTAGTTGTTTGATATTATAATCTAAAGCAAGAATATTTCCGTGCATTCTTACAATTTCCCAAGGGTTGTCAAAATAAAAATCAGTTTTTTGCATTATTGGCATTTCTCTTAATCTATACGCCAATTGTTTGATACTTATATTTTCTTTTCTCTGTTCAAAATTTTGAAAAATATATCCCATTGTATCTGACAACCTTGAAGGTTCATTACTGATATATTCAGGTGAGTGCCATGTAACATCTATTCCGCTCTTTGAGTAAGCGTATGAATGTTCGTGTGTATTAACTTTAGTATGTGGAATTATAGAAATATGATTTCTTAAGAATGGAATAAACCCAAAATGAGATGTCCAATTTATGTCTCTTAGTTCATAGCGATGAAAATAAAACGGACTTGTATGAATGTAATTATTTTTATTAAACAAACTTTTTTCATATTCCTTTTTATATATAGACAATGGTGCAACATAGAATGCGTGTGAAAAACCTGTATTCGTATAAGACATTAAAATATTATGCTGAAAATCAATAGCATTTTTAGCCATTTTTCTTAATGAAAAAAACAAAAAATAGTCATCTGCATAATCTAAATTCAATATGTCTCGGAATTCTCTAATATCTTCTAATTTACTTCTATTCTTTCTTTTGGATGCAGGTTGTTTAGTTATAGTTTTCAATCCTTCAGAAACTTTAACTTGCATATAAATTGGTAGAACATCGAAATTACTTTCTAAATCAGCACCTGTTAATGGTTCATTACTATCTAGTAAAAAATATGGTGTAAATGATTTATCTAAAAAACCGCCGAAAAATCTACTAATATCTATTTAAATTAGTTTTTCTTTGAAATTACATTTTAGATGATATTTACTCATTAAGTTCTGGTTTTTCTAATTGCGCACAACATTTGTATATACAAAATGCATATTGCTGCTATCTCGCACAAGTACGCTATATTATTTTATAATTTCAAATTTAGGTAAGGTATAATTGACACCAATACTAAAAACCGTAACAGGTATTATTTTAATGGTGAGAACACCAAATATAAACCCTTTTGCTAAATAGAACCGCTATCTATTTCATCTTTAAAAGATAACCCTAAACAAAGCCGCTCAAGGCCGCTTATATCGGGTCGGTTTTAAAAACTATAGGGTTGTGAAACAAATATCCTTATAGGCAACAGTACTTTATGGGTTCATATTTATAAATAAATGATAAACTTCGATTTTTTTTAAACTTCTGTAATGATTCATTTTTGCCACTTTTAAATTAGCATAATCTTCACTTTCAATACTGTTATCAAGACTTAAGTTTTGATATTGACCAAAATCTATTTTGTCAATATACTCTAAATATTTATTCCAAGTTTTTATAAAATTTTTCGTTTCACAATATGAAATTATGAAAAGTGGGCTTAAACCAATTGGTTCGTTTCTAAAAATCTTAATTAAATGTTCTTTGATTATTTGGTCGGATAATTCATCTTTTGGTATTGATTTTATCCTTAAACATTCTATTGCGGATAAATGATTTCCTTCATCATTTTCGATAACTAAATCTCTGAATGCCATTCCTGCCGTATTTGAGTGATTTTTGGGGTCTGTTGTTCCACCCATTGATTGGTCTTTTATACTCCAATTTCTATTACTAATTCGGTGCTTTAGAAAATCCCTTAATAGTATGTTGTATTTATTTTCACTTTTGAGTTTTTTGTATTCATGGACGGAATCTAAAAAAGTCAGACAAATACTATTCACGGATTTAAGTAAAAAATCTTTTTCCTCAAGATTCAGTTTATCTCTTTTTTCATTTATCCATTCGTAAATTAACTGTTCGTATAATTTGTGGTCAGTATGAGTGAAACTCTCTAATTGAGGTAATGTTCTAAACTCAATGTGATTGATAAATATGGCTTTTTCCTTAGGGAAAGATTTATAATGAAAGTCTAAAAATGCTTTTATATCTTCTCTGGGTTTTATTCTGTAAATACTCCAAGTGAATTCAGTATGATATTGACTCATTAAATGTTCGATATTGCCAAAATCGTCTGAAATATGTTTTGAATCCTTATGCTTTTGTAATTGCTTATTCCAATCGTGATTCAAGTTTCTAATTTGAAATTTTCTTAACTTAATTTTTGAATTGCTTTGAGCATTATAAAAACCTGGAATATTGTCGGATTCAATAAACTCCTTATCTATTCTTTCGAGTTCATCTAAAATCGAGTAGTGTGGTGCATTTTGGTCAGTTGGTTCAATAGCAATCATCATCGCCAAATATCTTTCAGCTTCTTCATAAATTCCTGTGAGAACTCCAATTTTCTCAAAATTGATATCTTTTGTTTCAGCTCCCATTGTCGCTCCGTGTCTTATAAGCAAATGGTCAACTTCATTGACACAATCTTCTTTTATTTTATAAAACCAATTTATTAGGTCTTCTTTACAAAAAGTAATTTTCCTTACATCATCAAGCATATTTCCCAGCTTAATTCTGCCTTTTTTCTGATTTTCGTGCACACGATTAAAATAGATATCTCTGTCTATTATATTTATGTGTTCTAATGGAAGAATATTGGTTATGGAAAATTCAGATTTTTCTTCGAGCAAAGAAATGTCCGTATTATGTCGTAAATATCTCTTTTTCTCTTTAGAACTCACGGTTTTCATTGTATTGTTGCTAACGTTTATTTGTAAAGATAACTGCGTGTTTAAGAACCTAATTTAGCCAATATAAACCGAATAGAAAATCTGCAAGGATTTTCATAAGCAAGCTCGGACAAGCAATTAATTAATAATGTGTTAGCTGCATTAACTAATCAAAATTTTATTTTTGTACCTAATCGCTTTTCTATTTTGTCAGCCTTTTTATTTACTTTTAGAATAATAAAATTTGAACAATAATCGAAAAGTTGGAAATATTTTTCAAAATCTGCTACTGGCATTTTATAAGTAACAGTGTGACTGAGTGTTATTTCTTTTTCTTCTTTTTTTTGTAGAACTACTGAAAATTCAAAATCATTGTTTTCATTATGCGCAATATACTTGTTCCGCATTTCCATTAAATTGTCATGAAGCTTTCGAAGGGTTGGGTTATTTTTAAATAATTCGTTTGCGTCGATTGATATTTTGCCCTTTCCTGAGCTTGAGAAACATTTGGCATAGGACAAAATGGAATTTTTAAACATTGCGTTAGCCAAAACAAAATCTTCAAATTTCTCAAATACTTTATTGTTGCCAAATTTCTTAGAATACATCAGTGATTCTTTAGCTTCTAAAATTTGCAATGACAAAGTTCCCCAAGAACTGAGATGTTTAGTTTCATCATCGCTAATGACAAAACCTTTTTCAAAAAGTTGATTTAAATTTCCGTTGAAAATATCTTTTTTAGGCATAATCCGAATCTTATTACAGCTAATTTTTTTATAGTCCCATCTTTATTCGGTTTATCACTTCAAAAGGTTTAGATAAGCTCAAGTTTTGAAAACTTTCTTTCGCTAAGTATCCAAATATAATACAAACGCAAACCCACCTATGGAAAAGCATAAAGGCGCGCATTTTAACCAGGGAGAACACCAAAATAAAGTTTTTTTACTAAATAGAACCCTATCTATTTCATATCAAAAAGATACCAAAAAAAAGCCGTTCAATGCAGATTATATGGGTTTAGTTTTGTAAAATAATGAGGTTGTGCAAAGGTTATATTTGTTTACAACTGGCTCTTCTTTTCAGACGCTATGTTGTAATTCAATTTCAGGCATTTCATCATATGTTCTACCGTTCAAGATTCTACCATTTTTCTTTTTGTTTTTTCCGCCCCATTGTTTGAAAAAGAATGCCACATCGGAATTTTCACATTGCTCTTGTATATCAAGAACCCAATCCGCATCCATTGGTCTTGGATTATAGCCGCTTTCTCCACCAACAATAACCCAATCAATGTTGTCAAGATTCATATTTGGAAGTGGTCCGATTAGAGGTTCTAATGATAAGAATTTAACCCTTGCGTTTGTCGCTCTCAAAAAGTCAATTCGATTTACTACTTTTTGTTCCTCAACTGAAACACCCATCCAAATATTATGAGTCCATTTTAATTTTTGATGAAGTTCCTTTAGTCTTTCAGCTCTTTTGGTTAGAACTTGAAAAACGTGTTGTGGATTATCATTCATTACTTTATAAACCTTTTGTATAAATTCAAGAGAAATTTTTTCGTGAAATAAATCACTCATTGAGTTTACGAAAACAACTTTTGATTTCTTCCAAGTGTATGGCGTTTTCAAAGCGTCTTCGTGAGTTCTAACTTCAAAATTATCTTTGTACTTTTCAACACCCATTGCCTGCAGTCTTTTAGACATTATTTCTGCATAGCAAAATTTACAACCTTGAGATACTTTGGTGCAACCAGTTGTTGGATTCCAAGTCATTTCTGTCCATTCGATACTTGATTGTGCCATTATATAAGTTTTATAGCTTGTCTGTTAAAGTACTCTTTATATTCTTTATAATTTACATAAAAAGCACCTTTTCTAATTTTTGAATTGTCTTCTTTAATTATTTCTAATCTATTATCAGATTGAATCTTTTTTAATATTTGAGTGGAATGTTTTGGTAGAAATCCTTCTCTTAAAGTAAATTCATAAATATCTCCGTTGGTTCTTGGCTGTTTTAAGTAATCTAGCAATAATTCTTCAAGTCTATTTGTCTCTAAATCGGAAAAAAGTGTTGATTGTCCACTATCATATTTCCAGCCACGACCTTGTTCATTATCAATGTCCCATTTCGTTTCTAACATTTTTTCGTAACCTCTTATGTGGGAACTAAAGAAAAACAAACAGAAAACAGTATTTTCTTCTTTTTTTAAGGTAAAGCTGTCAACGAAATATTCATTACCCATAAATTTTTGAAAACCGTCTTTTAAGGTACGAATATATTCCCATTCATTCTTTAAATGTTCCTTTTCAATGCCAAGCTGTTTGTTGAAATTCTCCAATACTTCTGGCGTTCCAGATTTAGAAAATCTATACATAAATTGAATAGGTAGCCACAATAGAACTTCCGAATTATTGTTGCAGTCCAGTAAATTCAAAATGTGTTCAGCTTTTATTTCCTTATATCCAAATGGGTCAATAAATACAAAAGCTTTAGTGTCCTTGAATTTTTGAAATTTACTTGGAAGTTCTTTTACGATTTCAAGGTAATCTTTAGTGATTAAATTTAAAATTCCAAAGTTGGGATAATGTAATTTGTTTTCCTTTATATGATTTTCAAGTGTGTTGATTCTCTCTTTGTCAATATCATTAAAATGACAATGAATTTGAGGTGATTTTACTTCTCGCTTGTCTATAAATTGATAGAAAGTTTGCTTTACTTTTTTCAAAGCAATTATTGGGCTTCCCTCTCCGCCATTTTCATACACTCCAGGTCCACAGAATAAGTCAAATATATGGATTGTTTTCGTGTATCCGTCATTGCAAATAATATTCAAATATTTCTGAATGTAGTCACCAAATAGCTTGACCTTCGCTTCGGAATGGTTTAATAAATTTATCTGTGATTTCTTATCGCTCATTGGTTTTTTCAGCTTGCAGTTAACATGTGTATAAATCACAAGTCTATTGCTGCTATACAGCACATGTACGCAATTAATTTTTTATAATTTCAAATATAAATCAATGCAATATTATATCATTACGGAAAACCGTAAATGTGAGCATTATAACCGGGGAGAATACCAAATATAAAGTTTTTTGCTAAATAGAAACGCTATCTAATTAATTTTTAGAAGATACCCCAAAAAAAAGCCGCATAAAACGGCTTATATAAGTTCGGTATTTCTAAATTAGAGGGTTGTGCAACGGTTACCGGTGTTAGCATACGTTTTTATTCTTTATTTATGGAATCCGTTTTAGTTTTTTGTCCGTTTATTTTATTTATTTCAGCTTTCAAGTCAGATAACTGAATTTGAATTTCTTTTGTAAGTTCTATGTTTTTGTTTAAACTCCGCTCAATTTTATTATTATCATTCGCACTGTTGTAGAATAATGTGGGTTTTTTAAAACCTACTTCGTTAATCCATCACAAATTACTAATATATTCTATCAATTTCCCCTTTATATACTCGTAAAGTCTTCTTTTTTCCTTTCGTTCTCCTTTTTTATAGATATAGTTATTGAGGAAGTATTTTCCTAGTGATTTTTTTAGTTCATCGGAGATATTTTTATGGATAAAATTGAGCCAGTCCTCTATACTTTCCTGAAAGTTTATCTCGTCTGTTAATTCATCGGTTTTGTTTCCATATCTACCGATAATGTTATCGTATATCATTTCGAAGAATATACCTTCCAGATCTTCGGGAGTAGATGTGTTGTTATCTCCCAAGGATTTTGAGGTTACGATACTCTTGTTTTCATTTAGGTATTTCAGGTATTTCATATCCTATATATAAAATAATCTGATATATATTATTTTATATATAGGTAAAAATCAAATGAATTATAATGACAATAGAGGAGTTAAGAGATGAGTATGAAAGAGATCTTAAAAGAATACTTGAATTGGGGGAACTGATAATAGGTTATCAGGATGTACTTGATAAGCATAATTTAGAAGTAACCTTGATTAAAAAAGGTATTAATAAGGATGGGGTATGACAATGTTTTCTTCAAAGTCAACACAACAAAAATTAGTTTTTTCGATGAATATTTTCCCAGAAGAATTTGAACTAATTTTTATAATTCCCGTGGTGCTATTTGGATGATTTGGACATTTTACATTCTTCAATTTACTTGATAGATCAGAAGAATAAGAATCCAAAAGATAATTTATAGCTTTTTCGGAAAAGTCACTATTTGTTGTATCTGTGATATTAGATTGGATATATTTTTGAATTTTGATAATCAGCCCCATAACTATATATTTTGAACTATTATTAACTCCCAATTTTTAGGAAAGCCTTTTTTATACCAACACTTTTTAATTCTATCTTGGGTTTCAGAAATTCCATTTCCCAGACATATTACGGCTATAAATGTATCATATAAATAGTCTCCTTTGTAATTTGTTGAATCAGAATAGATTTCATCTATGTATTTATCTATAGACTTAGAAGATTTTTTAATGTATTTATATTCAATGGCCGTTTTCAATTCGGGGATTAGAATATCTGCTTCGTATTTTTGAAATTGTCCAATGAATCTTGATCTACTCTTCTTTGGAAAAACAATCGATTCGGAAAAATAAAATGTCACAAATTTGAATACTAGGTTAATTATATCGCTCTCTTTATTGATAGTTATATTACTATATTCAATAATATTTTTTGTTTCTGATAATACTCTTTTGAGTTTTAAATAATCATCATCCTTACTTTTGTCATAACCATCACCAAAAAATGGAAATGAGTATAAATGTCTTCTAAATTCCTCTAAAATTTCAAAATCTTCTTCAAATCCATCAATTCCTACTGGGACACATGGAAAAAAGTCGTCTAAATTATCCCCTGATTCGACCTTCTTCTTAAATTGTGATTTGAAATCATCTAAATAGCTTCGTAGTTCTAAAATTTCAAAATAACAAGTTATGTATCTATATAAGTTCTGAATTTCGATAGTAAGCTGTGAGCTATAAATATTTTCAAAATGTTTATCACGCTCTTCTTGAGAATCATTAGACCTATGCCAATAGAAGCTATGAAAGTGTTTTGATATGTAGTGAAAAGAATCATTTATCACTGTTTCCAAATGTTGAATTCTCTTATCTTTATCCATTCTACTAATTTAATTAAAGTACTAATTTATAACTAATTCAATCATAAGAATGATAACTGATAGAGATTATAGTTTTCTGACGGTAGATGAAGAAGAAAAAGTAAGCAGAGCTAAAATTTACCTTGAAAAATTTAAAAAAAAAGGAATATCTCTAAAAGCTTTGGAAACATATCATAAGATGTTACCAAATGCGTATTATCATTTTAGTACACTTTTTCCAAACCACTATCTAAATACTGATACACTCAAAGATATTGAAAGTTTAAATTTATTGGAAAGTGAATTTAAATCTCTTTTGGGATCAGGGGTTGGAGAAAGGGAAATTCTAAATTTTATAAATAAGGGAATCAATTACAATATTATTGGTTCTGTTTTCCATACTGGATATCGCTTTGGACATCATCAGGCTTTTTTATTTAAAGAGTTTGAGCTCACTTCTACATTTAAAGCAGATTATTTACTTATTGGTAGAGCCTCGGGAGGATATTCATTTGTTTTTATAGAACTTGAAAACCCCTATGGTCAAATTACACTTAAAAATGGTGAATTTGGGACTACTTTTAGAAAAGGAATTAAACAAGTGGAAGACTGGGATAGTTGGATAGAAGGAAATTTCAGTTCTTTAAAACTGATATTTGATAAGTATAAAAGCCCAAATAAAAATTTACCAAATGAATTTTTGACATTGGATAAATCGAGATTACATTATGTTGTTGTGGCTGGGAGAAGAAGTGATTTTTCTGATAAAACCTATGAATTAAAAAGGAAATATTTAAAAAGAAACAATATCAATATTCTACACTACGATAATCTATTTGATTCCTTTGATTTTTTAAGAATAGCCAAAAATTATTGATTTTAAAATAATTTTCAATTCACCTTTTTATTCCCATATCTAGATAGATCATCAATAAAATTATTACAGCTTAATATACGCTGAGTAAAATCATTACTCAATTCATTATATAGGTCGTTAATCGTTTGGCCTTCTTTGGGTTTTCTTTGGAAATTTATTATATCTATTTTCCGTTTATGATATTGTTTGATTTTTTCATTCAATTCATTAAGCGGTTTGGACAGGTCTTTATGATAAATATTGACAAGACAGTTTAGTTTATTCTGTTGGAAACTTATATTTATTGACATCTTCGAATCTTCTGGGTCTAACAATTTTAAAATTCCACTGATATCCTTCTGTAACATTTGTTCCAAGATACTCACACATTCAATAATATCCTCCAACTTTTCCAAAACATACCTATTCTTATCATGTCGATATTTGAAATAGTTATTTAGAAAGTGACTTAGACCGCCTGAAATAATAGCGATTCCACCACCTACAATAAGATATAATAAACTATCGCTCATAATTTATCAATTTAATATTCAACTAATAATTTCGGGAAGAAATGGATGTATTTCGGAATTGTCCCTATCAAGTATCAACAAAACACCTTGTTTGTATTTGATCCCCGATACATCTTCATAATTTAGGGTTATTGTGATAAAGGGTATTGATACTTTATCATCAGACACAAAGTGAACGAACCAAGGTTCATTCTCTTTTTGAAGATGTTTTCTTGGGAATTGTCCCCCAATAAATACTTGATTTACACTTTTAAAATTTTGATCATATTTGACCGAAAATTCCAACGCAATATTATCCGATTTATTTGTTATTTCTATTGAGTATAGTCGTTGGTTTTCAGTTTCATTATTCGGAACTCTGTGGGAAATTTTAAAATTAAAAGAGGGTTTGTTTCCTTCCCTAAATTTTAGATTTTCTATTTCAAAGAGTTTATTCTGGGTGTCCTGTACTTCCTTCTGTGATTTCAAAGTTTTATATAAATAGTAAGCCGATATTACCATTACAAAAACCATTGACCAGTCTGAAACTGTTCCCCAAACATTTGGATCAAAATATAACATATAGGGAAGATATAAATTTTAACAATAAAGTTACTCAACTTTATTGTTATGTATACTATAATAGATAGTTCTTTGAGAATATTAAAAAAAATTAGGAGTAGAGATTACCTCCTAAAAAGCAATCTCTGAAATTTATATGTTAATCTTGATAATAATCTTAACTTTCAATTTCTTGATCAGTCTTAGGAGGATATATCCCCCAAAAATTATAAGTTCCATAGTAATTTGGCTTCTTATTTTTTGGTTGAACATTTCCAGATGATCAATCCTTTATTGTTCAATTAACCCAATTACCAAAATAATGGGGTTCAGTTACCATTCCCAAAGGGAAATTATATTGACACGATTTTAATGGCTCGTTCAATACAAGACTTTCAATATTTTCAAGGAACTATTTTTATAAAATATCTTTCAATTCAACTTCCAACCCTTTACAAACTTCGAGAAGATAGATATAGGATGGGTTTATCTTCCCTTTTTCCAGTCTTTGGATAGACTGTTGGTCTTTATTGATACGTGTTGCCAGTTCAAATTGTGTGAGGTTTTTACCCTCACGGATTTTCTTGATCCTTTCACCAAGTTTTTTGAGTTCTATGTCCTTGTCCATATCCATTGATATGACAAAGGGGACAATTTTCGGGCATTATTTACACAACGGATACGTTGTATCTAAGAATTAATTGTTATAATTGCCTGTAATAAATATTCTTTAAACTTCTATCCAATGAAAAATCCAATCATCTATCTATTACTCTCAATTTTATTAATTAACTGTCAAGGTCAATCCAACAAAGAAAGGATCTCTGAATCAAATGAAACTTCCCTAACTGAAAACATTGATAATGTTGATTTAAGAGATATAAAAGGGATGATTCAAAAAAGTGGTCCTTATTCCCGTGATAGTGGTGATTTTTTTGGAGTAGAAGCTTTGGTCTTTGATGGTAATACTGTTCGTTTTACCGTGGCATCTCTATATGTTTTAGGGGAGATCATCGATAGGGAAGATATTACAGGAACTTATGATGTGTCATCAAACGGTAGTACTATCACATTACAGTTTAGTTTCAATACCAATTTTGTATTTGTTGACTACCTCATCGATGGATCAAAGAAGAGTAGAAAATCCATAAAGGAAGTCAGTGTTCCCTATATCATAAAGGGTTCAATCAAAGATGGTCAGGTCATACTCAAAGATTGGGAGAATCAACAACAACAGGAAGAAAGGAAGAAAAAAGAGGAAATGGAATTGAACAAGGAAAAGATCGTTGAGGACTATGGTATTGACAAAAACACCCTATTGGGTAATTATGTAAATCAAGATAAAAAAGTACTCCTTACCATAAACAATATTGACCAAAAGGAATTGACGGAAAATCGTAAATCGGGTATTATTTCAGGTACAATAAATGTGGATGGAAAGGAAAAGAGTTTTGAGACGGAATATGAAACATATCACCCAGGAAATAGATATAGTTTTTCGGTAAAATATGGAAGTGACAAAGGTGGTAGAAAACTTGGTCTGAGACTTTCCTATGAAAATGGTCTGAGTGGTAATTTTTTCAGTGATTCGGGACAGACATCACAGATATTCGACCTTACCAAGTCCAATAAAACACCTAAAAACTTGACCACATACTATAAGATAAATGACCCTGACGGATACTCAAATTTACGGGATAGACCCAATGGTAAAGTTGTTAGAAAGGTACTGGATAATGAAAAATTTGAGGTAATGGGTTCAGAGGGCGATTTTAAGAAAGTAAAATTAATGGATGGAACAATGGGGTATATACATCAATCAAGGGTTGTCGAAATAGACCAATAGACCAATGGTGAAGCTCAACAATCTCTTGAATGACCTTTCAAAACATGAAACTTCATTCAGGAACATAGAGAAAACCCTATTGGGAACCTATCTTTATTGTAACGATTTCCATTCCGAGGAAAATGACTGTCCTACCTGTTACTATTTTAATGGGTTTACTCGGACAAACTGGAACAACCTTCCCTCATGGAAGATTGAAGTCCGTATCTATGACATAATAGAGGATAAAGAATATGGTTATAGAGGGGAAAATTATACGATGATCAAACAGAAGGTTTATGAGATAATAATTGGTCTGGCCAATATGGATGATGTCCTCAAAAAGATAAACCAATATTAATAGCTCAAAAACTCCTGATACTTTTCCTCAACTGATTTACTTCTCTTAAAGGTCTTATCATCGCTCAACATAAAGTTCCACCATTTATCCTTCATATTGTTATCGTCCTTCAGGATTTCCAGCATCAAAAAGTAATTGAGGTAGTTCTGTAAATACTTGGTGGAAACACTACTGAAACATTCTTTGATCCACATTTTTAATCTACCTACAAGGTTATTAAGATTGTTTACGTGATACATTGGATATTGGGGATGAACATGGTCTTTCGCCAAAAATGTGATATGTTCAAATCCCAAGGTCTTGAAGAACTTTACCAAAGCTTTACTCTTATCCGATACCACGATATTTTCATCATTGAACTTGTTAATATTCATCTCTCTGTAAAGGTTTTGTGTGGTTACTTTCCCATAACAAACCAATTTTAGGTCAATGGTCTTATATCTGTCCATTGACACCATTACCGAAACATCTTGATCGTTGTTCACACCTTTTCTTCTTTTACCAATCTTTAAAAAGTTGTTCTTTCTCCCTTTTTGGTTGAACCTATGGATAACATCATCTGTCTCAACAATCCCTTTGAACTTTTTGGTAAAGATCCCATTGAAACTCTCTAATGTCTTGTGTCTCCATTCAAAAACGGTCTTGGTGGAAAGAGAAAGTTTCTCAGCTATTTTCCTGATACTGTTTCCCTCAAACATCTCTTCAATAAAATTTCTGAACTCTTCGGTCTTTTTCAGTCCATGTATAGATGTGCCTGTAAGTTCATTGAATGTTCTTTTACATCCTTGACATTGGTATCTTGTACCACCCGTGATTTTTAAATTATCTCCGTTCTTGATTTTATATGTTCCATGTTTATGGATAGTCGTATGGTTACAATGGGGACAACTTGTCGGTTTCTCTTTGTGGTTTAGGATGGGACGAGATTCTATTACCTGTTTGGACAGTAATTGGATTATCTCTTGTTGTTTTTGATAGGATAGGGTTCTAAAACTATCTGAAAAATCTTGAAAATTCATACTTTTTATCTTTTCTGGATATTGGCTAATATCCAGCGTTTTCGGTGGATATGGGAATTTAAAGCGCTAAACTTGCGCTAAAATTTCTATTAGTTATATCCGAGGAAAATAAAAAGTTGCCCTATTTGGGAATTTTTTTAGATATATGCTTTAAGGAACTGTTATTGGGGATAAACGCGATGCTTTTTATACAGGAATAGATAAACAAAATGGAGATAATACAGTATAAGAATAACTCCATACTGAATTTACAGTTAAACCTAAACCTAAAGATGGACTTGATGGAGAAGTTGTAGGGAGAGATACAGAGTTGTAGGGAGAGATACAGATAAAATATATAATATTTGTACTGTAATACAAATAAACTTTCTATATTTGTAATACAATTACAACAAATAAGTCCCCTACAAATGGAGAGGACTTATCGGAGGCAACGGTGGGATTCGAACCCACGAACCGCAGCTTGACGGGCCGGTACCTTAACCACTTGGTTACGTTGCCCTGTAAAAAGTTTAATCGGATATTGTTATAGGAACGGTATCCGATTTCTTTTTACACTTCAAATATACGGAAAATTTCAAGCGAGTTTTTTCACCCTCTTCCTATTATCGTTTAAAACCCCGAATATTCGCTGAACTACAAAATATTAAAATTTGGTAGAATTTAATGTCAGTTTAACCTTATATCAGAGGAAAATAAAAAGTTGCGTGATTTAGAAAATAAATTATTTCTTTTCCATTTTTTTATCCAAATCATTTAATAAAGGAATTAAAAACTCACAATCGGGCAATCGTTTTTTTATAAATTCTTCTCTATTTTCCACAGGGAGGTTTTGATGTAATGAATGTAACGTCACACCAGTCAATTGAAACATTTGACTTTCCAATTTTTTGTCATTCTCTTCTTTAAGGATTTTTAATAAATCCATACTATGACTGGTAATAAATTCTTTGAGCCTTTCATCATTTTTTAGCATCAAATCAACTTTCCCCAATGTTGTTTCTTCTTTCATTTCCTGAAACTTCCTGAACTGATCTACATTGAACATTTCCGTAAAATTTTTCATTGATTCAATAAGGGATTTTTGGGATTTTATCTGATTGTTCTGATAAATAAAAACCAGAATATAGATGAGAGTATAACCACCTAATATGATGAGTGAGAGGGTGTCCATATAGTATCTTTTTGATCGGTAAATAAATATATTAAAAATATACTGGGGAAATGAATATCTAATATATAAAACAAAAAGGATTAGATATTATGCTCAAAAATTTACTACGAAAAATATTCTGGCTACTTTTACCATTAATCAAAGAAAATTATATGAGTAAAAGTGTAGATGATATTATAAAAAATTATGTGATCGGTGATATAAACCTAACAAATAATTATAACCCAATATTAAAGTCCACGAAAAACGGAACTCCTTTTTCTTCAACTTATATCATGGAATTTCCAGATGGAAATACTCTCACATTTAAAATCGAATTCGAAAAGAACGGATTGAAATATTTTTTCGTGAATACTTCAATTATCCATCTTAGAGATTTGAATACTATTTTGAATGAACTTGTTTCAAAACTCGAAATTCATAAAAGGTTAATTTATGAACATCTGAAAATAGAAAATTAATAATCCCACATTATTCTACAACACTACGTTATCATTTTCTCTAGTAGAAATATAAATTGTTGCTAATAAGGATAGTATTGGGATTATTGTCAGCACTAAATCTTTGGTTAAAGATATATTTTTCTTAAAATTACTAAGGTTCAAGTATTTTATCCAACCTCCTTTGTTGATTACCTCAAATCCAAGTTTTGTTACAACCAAATAGTTCATTCTTTCATCAATCTGTTTGAGTAAACCGATTTCCATCATAAAGAAAATCATTCGATTGTATTCAGCCTTATTTTCCATATCCATAAACTCATCCGAGTCAAAAGTATAATCTCCAGATTTGTCAACTTCTTTGAGTAATTCATCAATCTTTTTGTTTTGTCCTTGGTCTTTCATTGGTCTGTATGGGTTGCTCTCAAATGTATGCTAACATGTGCATATACGACATGCCTATTGCTGCTATATCGCACATGTACGCAATTAGTTTTTTATAACCTCAAAATAAGTCTATACATTATTAATTCATTACGGAAAATCGTAAAGGCCAGCATTTTAACCGGGGAGAATACCAAATATAAAGTTTTTTGTTAAATAGACCCGCTATCTATTTTATTTTCATCGGACTCAAAAAAAAACCTCAAAATTAATTATATTCATTCTGTTTATTAAAAATTAGGGATGCGGATAATATTCACCAGCTTTGCTGTATATTATTTTAATTTATTCTTTTAATGAGGTTTTCCATGAATTTATTTCATACAAAACTGCACAATTTTCTTTATCACCCCATAGAGGTTTATCTAATTCCCAAAAGAAAAAATGATTTGTTGTATCTTGATTATTTTTACTTTCACTTGGTGTTCCTTTTCGAGTATATAAAATAATATAATCACCAGCTTTTACTTTTTTTGATTTAAACCAAAAAGTATGTTTTGGAATACTTGAAATTGAAGTCGGAGAAGTATATATAGTATCAATAACAAGATAATATATCAAATCACAATCCTCAAGAACTTTTAGCCAAAGACGTTCATTTTCTTTATCTCCTCTATCTAAAATTTTAATTATTTCTATTTTCATTTTTTTACAGCTCTTCCAATGCCCGCTCCGATAATTAAGCAAACACCTAATATTATACAAAATAAACCGTATCCAATTCCTAATTCCCAGAAAAAAGGTGAAAGTCCAAGTATAGCTCCTCCTAAACCTACGCCAACGCCAAAAAATATTTCAATTGACCTATCGGCATTCAGTTTTTCACTTAAAATGGCAGCTCTTTTATCAGCTTCATAGTAATTTATCACAAAACTTTTCAATGTTTCAGCTTGGTTTTCAGTCTCTTCTAGCATATCAAGTAGCATTTTTTGAGTGCCAGATTGGGATAACTCATCATTTGTCAATTGTCTTCTAATATTAAGTAAAGATTGCCTTCTTCCAGAAGTTGGTGTAGAAGACTCTTCTTGATTGCTTGGAATTGAAGTCGAATCGATTGATTCGGCAGGTTCTTCAGGCGGGCTAGTAATTGGATCCTTTTTTGCCATTCTTTTCTTTATTAACTCATCGTAAATTTAAAGGTAAATCTTTAAATTAGTATAAATAAGCTTATTTTATTCATTATAACTCCCCTTAATTATACCCCCTACTCAAAAATTTTACAATGCTATACTTTTAAAAGCCGTAACTATAAACAAGTTTAACAATTTTATTAAGCTAAGTCTTATAAGCCATTACAACCAATAACGGAAAACCGTAACAGCCAGCTTTTTAACCCGAGAGAAAACAAATTATAAGGGACTATTATTTTTAAAACTAAAGGAGTGAATTTAATCTGTAGACTATTTGCTGTATGGCGAGAAATTTATAGAAAATAATTACGTTTTAATCTAAATCATGATTAGCTACTAGTTTTTTAAAGATAAATTGGTTTTATTTTCTAGAAGAAATACTAAGGATTCGCATCCTGACCATTGGTTCGGAAACAGGTATGCAATCCTTAACACCATATTTCTTTGGCTTTCAATAAAGCCCAACTATATCCTTTACCTCCAATAGAGTTTGACGTGCTTTTTTTTGTATTTGAAATGAAGACTCTTTTAATACATCAAGCATTTCAATTTTCTTCGATTCAAGTTCAATTCTTTTAGTCCGAATTGGTTCCAATTTGGATATTATCGAATCAAATACCGCTTGTTTCAAATCTGTATATTTTAGGGCATTAGAATTAAAAAGTTGCTCGTATTCCATTACTATTTCCACATTTTCATTAAAAGTTTTTAGCAATGTGAATAGATTCTTTACACCATCACTCATTTTGCTTTCTGATCCCATGTCAGTTTTTGCAGACCTAATCTTCTTATAAATCTCTTCTTTACCTTCGAAAACACCAATCCAATGTTTTTCTGTCAAGCTTTTAGACATTTTTTTAGTTGGGTCCGCAGTTGATTTGACTTTAGGTATTTCTGTATAAAGTGGAGATGGTTCAGGGAAATAGTCTACATTAAACTGATTATTAAATCTTATAGCCACATTTCGTGCCAGCTCAAGATGCTGTTCCTGATCTTTACCAACCGGCACAAAATCAGCTTTATAAATAAGTATGTCTGCTGCCTGCAGAACAGGATATGTGAATAAACCAGCTGATACGATTTGATCTTTAAACTCTTGACTAACTCGTTTGGATTTTTCCTTATATTGAGTTTGTCGTGTCAGCTCTCCATATGAAGTTACGCATCCAAGAACCCAACATAGTTCTGTATGCTCTGGCACTAAAGATTGTAGAAATAAGTTTTCAGGTTTAACTCCACAGGAATATAAATCTAATGCCATTTTGATCGAATTATCTTTAAGGGTTATTGGTTCATATGGAATTGTCATTGGGTGATAGTTTGCAATCCCATATGTGCATATGTACTCATCTTGTATTTTCACCCAATTTTTTATTGCACCTAAGTAATTTCCCAAGTGCAACTCACCAGACGGCTGTATCAATGATAATACTTGCTTTTTCATAATTATTGATTTATATAGGTCGTTAAATTTTTTTCTTTAAAATGACCTACAAAGTGGAGATAATCAAGTTGAGGTATTTCGCTAAATAGTAATTCATAGTCTTGCAATGTTATTGGGTCAATATTCTTTAAATCAAAATTTTTAAGTTCTTCTCCAAGGTGATAATCCCCATTTTTTGCATAGTAGTATACAGGGATTTTTCCGCAGGTTGTTATAATATTTATTGTGGGAGTCAATTGAAAGTTTTCGTGATTAACTAAACCCTTTATCTTACTGGATATCTTATTAAAAATCACCTGCGGACGACCACCATAGTCAATTACTATATCGCAGGATTCACTTGCTGATTTCGTCGTAACATTTTTGTTACGAGTAGGTATAATAGATTTATTAAAAATTGGGTGTGCCGCGGCATAAAAGAGTGCATTTTTTTCGCCTGAAGCCCCACCGTGTTTAAAGCCCATTTTAGCTACGGACGCGATACATTCGTTTTTAGTTAAATGTAATGTCAATAATTTCTCAATATTTTTAATATCATCATATATTCCATATCGTTTATAATCTAAGTCTTGTTCAAAAATAAATAAGTTCTTGAAGTGAGGATAAAACTTCGCAACAAACTCAGACAAAAACTCAAGAGTTAATAGAGATGTTTTTAGGGTCAAATCTTTATCCAACAAATTAGCATAAATACCAGTATGACTAGCCTTGAAAACTCTTACCTTAGGTAAAAGCATATCGTTTTCACTAAGATTTGTCAGGGTTTTTAGTATTGGAATCAGGTAGGAGGCAATTCTTATGCTTGGTAAGTATGTAGTAGCACCTAATCCAATAGTTATAGTTGCGGTTCCTAATTTGTTTCCATTTACCACTAACTCAGCTAATGTTCTAATCACAATATCCAAATCATCTGATGTATCTATGGAAGAAATACCATATTCCTTGCGAAAAAGCAAAGATAATAGATGTGGTAGCTCAGTGACCACTTTGGCATATTGTTGATTGCTGTAGTGACTGAAATCAATACGTGTCAACTCTGACTTAATTTGGTCTATTGTCCGATCTGAAACCTTTGAAATAAGTTGACTAATCTTATTTGTTGCTTTGCGAGATAAGGGCATATGTGAATCGGCTACAACTTTAAGATTACTTGTATGCGGCTGCTCGGGTTTTGATTTTGTGATAGTCTTCATCATAATTATTCGATTTTGACTCGCTTCACAAAAGCTGGAAGATTATTTGCTAGATACCTAGAAAAGCGTACCTTTGCGGAGCATTTGAGAACAGGTCTTGTGAAGCGAGTCTGTTCAAAATTATAGGGTGAGATGTTACCGCATCTCACCCTCAAATGTAAAATAAAGTTTTTGAGTAAAATATTTTTTACTTTTCTAATCCTGAAATTTCCATTTTGTCGGTTTAGTAGAAAGTTTTGATTTTGTTAAATATTCTTATTTCATTGGAAATACTGTTTTAGTTTATTTTTCCGTTTTTTCCGTTTTGAAAGGTTTTGTCTTTCCTGTATTTACAATTAGAATTTTCTTTCCTTTATCAAATTCATGTTGATTCTTTAAAAATAATCCTAGCCCTGAAATACCAGAGTATTCACATTTAATGCAATTTTCATTGGCCACATTAAATGCATCAATTACAAATTCATCTTCAATTTCTTCTATCCTGCTATTTTTCGATATTGCTGGAAACTCATCTTCTATATTCAAACTTGAATGACTATGCGTTGGCATAAATAGCTTGTCCATTATAGTATCTTGTTTTCCTTTTTTGGAAGTTGCACCAATAAAAGTGCAGTTTTTTAGAATATCTTTATCTGCCAACAACCTACCATCACGAAAGTTTGATTTCAAAGCATTGTTTGCTATTCCAAGTATATTTTTCATTAGATTACCAGAACCATAGGGAATAATACAGTATTCAGGGTTCTGATTAATAATTTCATAGGAAAGCCAGTCATAATAATCGTTTTTTATCAGTTCCAATCCGTGACCTTTACCAAAAGTGACATCAATTCCGTTGTTGTTTTTTGTGGACTCAAGGATTTCGGATGATGATAATTTGTAACTGTTTTTGCTAGATAAATCTGTTTCAAAAATCTTACATCCATAACTGTCCAATAAATCTTTTGTTTCTTGATTCAACCTTTTGTCAACTAATACTCGTAATGGAGGTAATCCAAAAGAATTAAGAAGATTCTGAATTGCAATTCCAGCCGCACCGGATGTTATTATTGATAGATTTAAATCTCTGCGTTTTAAATCTTCAATTTTCTTTTTATAAAATCTAACAACTTCCCAAGCCATTCTATCTTTATGTGTTCCAGTTGGGTTAAAGCTTTCATCCTTAATCCAAAGTCTTTTAAATCCTAGCACTTCTAATGGATAGTGTGGCGAAGCTGGATAGGCAGGATTATTGACTGGAAATTCAGGTTTTCCTAAATAATTATCTGAAATTTTTTCTTCATACTCGTTGATTTCTTTAATAGACTCAAATGTATTTTTTGCATTTTCTAATTGATTTTGATTTCTGCCTGATGGGTAATGGTCTTGAAATAGAAGTCCTTTTTTATCATTTGCGTATGAAACTAGTGCATCAAGTATTCCTTTATGCACTTCTGTAGTTTTACCAACTGACGGATGTATTCTATCAACATAATCTTTCTGCAACCACCTTTTTAAGTCTCTCGAACCAGTTATTCTTTTAATTTCTTTAGCGAGGTCATCGTAATATTTTCCAACTGTAGGTGTTTCTTTTTCATATCCTGTGTCTTTGAGGTATTTAGGAAACACTCCCTTTTCAACTAACTCTTTTAGGTCTTGTGTATATATTAATGGCATTTCAGTTTTTATATTTATAATCCTTGCGGCTAACGGTTATGTACGAAAAGTAGCGCTGAAACAAGCTGTTACCTTTCGAAATAAACAAAAGTCGTATTTTAAAATTTTTCTATATATTTTACAATAAACCAAATTTAAAAAATTGGTAGATTTTATAAATAAGCAAAAACCTTTTGTAATCCTATTATAGCTACGTTTAATATACATCTTTGTTACCTGCTAATTTATTTCAAGACTTTATTGATTTGCTGTATCATTTTAGTCCAATTTTCTAGTTCTAATTTCTGTAATTTTTTAAAACATTATTTCTTGTCAACTTACATATGCCTGTGCAAGTTTTTATTTCGACATATCAGAACTTCTTTTGAAAAAATATCAATTATTGGACGATTAGATTGAGAGTCGGCTATGCAAGTACAAACCAAATTGAAACTCCGCAAGGATTTTCAGAATAGGCAGAGAGTAATCAATTATTTATATCTATTGTTACACGTTCGTTTTTATTTATTAGCTATTGTACTAAATATTTTTGGCTCTATTCCTATTCCAAAGCCCCACCATCTTTTTTTATCATATACCCACTCTTTCCCAATACTATTTGTAGCAAAGTCAAAACCGATTGGCACAAATGAAAAAGTAATGTTATTGTAACTGTAATTTACGGTTAGTGAAGTAGAAATAAATAGTTGTTTACTCTTGGTGTCTTTTGTCAAAAAACCTCTAGTTTGTATTGAATCGAGTTCTTCGACATTAGGTGCAATCCAGATTCCTGCATAAAATTTATGACTAGATTTACTCGCATCAGCGAAGTATCTATCTGTTTTCCATCTAAAAAAGTCAAAGTTTAAACCAACATTAGTCAAACCAGAACTTGCTTTGGTAGCAAACTCATCAATTTCAGGTCTAATTTTAAAAGGTACAGTAGTAATAGATACAGGAATAGGTTTCCAGTGCCAAGGATTCCAGAAATAGCTCCAATTTGAAACAGCTAAAACTTGACTTTTATCAAGTTTTACTTTTCTCTTGTGTAATGTTGTATTGTCTCCTGTTGTATAGCCATAAAGGGTTAAAGTATCTAACGAAGATGTGACCTTAATTAAATAATCAAGCTTAACCCCATTTTCTTTTTTAAGATAGTAATCTCTTGTGTAAAATGTTTTATTTTGTCCAAAACTCAACTGAGCTACAATCAGTGTAAATATTAATAAACCAAATTTTCTCATATAAATCTGTTTTGATTGGTTTCGCTAAATGACGCACAATTTGTTATATCAGCTATTCTATTTCCTTTTAAACATTATACTGGCAAGCCAAGCGCTACTTTTGGAAAATCAACGAGATTGTGTTTTTTATTTAATGATTTCAGGTATTTTTTATAGGTAACATAATACCTCCTATTTGCTTGATATACAAAAATAAAATAACCAAAAATTCACTATTACGGAAAACCGCAACAACATAAATTTTCTAAAAGGGGAGAACTCAAATATACATTATATTTTATTATAAAACATAGGTTCCTAAAAAACAATATGTTATATTTGAATGCTCTCCCCAGTTTTTAAAATTAAAAACAATGAAAAAAAATAAAATTTTATTTTTAGGGGGATTGGTATTTCTATTACTTACCTCATTTTCTTACGATGTTTCTGGGGTATATATCTGCAAAGGTCCACAAAGCAAGAAATATCATTACAAAAAAGATTGTAGTGGTCTTTCAAGTTGTTCTACGGATACCTATTCGGTAAGCTTAAGCGAAGCTAAGAAACTGGGGAGAACCCTTTGTGGGTGGGAAAAATAAACTGAAAAGTTTTAAATTGGTTGCAGATGGATAACTACGAAAAATTCTATCGTGAACAAGTTTTGTACTCATTAATTCTAATGGTAATAATAGGAATTGTTGTGTTCATTTTATGGGTTTTTGGTGGAATAGAGTTTTAAAATGGAAATGAAATTATCTATAAAAGCTTTTAATAGATTAACTATTCATGAACAATATGACTTGGTTTTTACTCAGGGTGAGTTTGTAAATTATTTTATAAAAGATAAAACTAGATTTGCCCTTTATTCCATTTTCAATTTTTTTGTAGAAATAGAATATCAAGTAGCAAGTAACACTATAACAAACCTTATTTCATTTGAAGATGGGGTTTTATTAGATAGATATTGGATAATAACAGACTTGACAAAGTAACAGGAATTTATTCTTCAGGGTTTTTACTTTTTTTTAATAACAACATAAATTCTTCCCTAGCCATTTTTAGCTGTTTCTCAAAAAGTTCAATAGTTTCCTTTAATGGGTTATTTACAGTCTCAATATTGGCTGATATATTAGTAGCGTTGACATTACTGTTTTCATAAAAGTTTAGGGTGTTATATAAAACTTTCTCTTCACTAAATTCTTTAAGCCCTTCAAAGGTAACGCCCAAGGCATTCGCCACTTCTTTTAATTTATCATCACTTATATTCTCGGATTGTTCCATTTTAGAAACAGCTTGCTTTGAAATGCCACCTAGTTTTGAGGCGAGTTCGGACTGGGTCATTCCTCGCAGCTTTCTAATTCTTTCTATTTTTCTACCTCTATGCAAACTGAGTGTATTGGTAATGTCTTCCATAATCTAAAGAATAATAATTTTAGTTTTTAATAGGGTTTATTTTTTTTTGTTCAGTAATATTCTAATTTTTTCTTTTTCGCTTTCCAGTAGTCTCTCATATAATTCTACTACTTTATCAATAGGGCTAAAAACTTGATGGATTCCGTGCCCATTTTCTTGAATAGTTGAATTTTCAATTTTATTATTTATATAATAAACAGCTAAGCTTTCGTCAAAATTTTTGATAGCTTCAGATGGAACATTTAATATTTCGGCTATTTGGTTTAATATGTTATCATCCACAGTTTCTGCATTTTCAATATTAGAAAATTCAGCTTGGGAAATACCCAATTCATTTGCCACAGTTTCTTGCTTAACACCTCGAAGTTTTCTTACATGGGCAATTTTCTGGCCCGTATGCATTGTTTGATTCTTTTTAGTTGCTTCCATTAGTTTTAATATTTGAGTAAATTTAATAAAAGTCAACCTAATAATTATAAAAATCAACCAAAATTATTTTTTAGCTAAAAACATTTTTAATTAATTGCGGTCGAAAGGATTAGCCAAGAAATAAGAATTTATAGCTTTCTATTAATCCTCTCAACAAAAAAAGCCCGCTCCCAGTTTTTGCAGACCATCGGAGCAGGCTAATACTAGATAACTTAATTATCAATTTAATTTATGCAAAATTATGAAAAATAGTTACAGGTGCAACCTTGCGCTTACAGGTATTTTTGCCTTTTTCCTAAACTACAACTCCCCTATTTTTTCTCAGGACCCGCCACAAAAAACCATTAGTGGTATTATTACCTCAGGCGCGGCCCCTCTTATTGGGGTTAACGTATTGGTAAAGAACAGCACCCGGGGGAGCATTAGCGATCTGGAGGGGCAGTACTCCATTCGTGCCGCCGAAAACGATACGCTGGTATTTACCTATGTGGGCTATAAAACCAAGGAAGTTGCAGTTGGCAATGTCTCGATTTTAAATGTCGTCATGGAGGTGGATGCGCAGGCTTTGGATGCGGTAGTTATTAATGCGGGCTATTATACTACAACAGACATCAAAAGCACTGGAAGCATTGATAGGGTAACGGCTGCTGAAATTGATAAACAACCAATCAATAATCCATTGGAGGCCTTACAAGGGAGGGTAACTGGAGTGGATATTATTCAGAATTCAGGTGCGCCGGGCGGTGGTTTTAAAGTGCGCATTCGCGGCCAAAACAGCTTAATGGCCGGCAATGAACCGCTTTATATAATAGACGGTGTTCCGTATGACACCCAAACCCTAGCTTCTGCATTTAACTCGGGAGGAATCATCCCCTTCGCAGATGCGAGCCCCTTGAACGCAATTAACCCCGAGAGCATTGAGTCCATTGAAATCCTAAAGGATGCAGATGCCACAGCCATCTATGGCTCCCGTGGTGCCAATGGCGTTGTGCTCATTACTACCAAAAAAGGAAAGGAAGGAAAAACTCAAATAGCGGTCAGCAGCAGTACGGGTATAGCACATATCAACAGAAAGGCCAACCTTCTCAATACTCAGCAATATCTGGAAGTACGCCGTGAAGCCTTTGCAAATGACGGCATTACCGTGTATCCCGCCTGGGCCTATGATGTAAATGGTACTTGGGATATAAATCGCTATACCGATTGGCAAAAGGAATTGATTGGGGGTACGGCCAATACAAGACAACTAAAGGCGCAGGTCTCGGGAGGTTCTTCCAAAACACAGTTCCTTCTTAGTGGCCAATACCAAGAAGAGACAACCGTCTTCCCCGGCGACTATAACTATGATAGACTTACCGTAAATTCAAACCTCAGCCATCAAGGAAAGGAAGATCGATTTAAGCTCACATTCACTGCGGGCTACACCCTTGAAAAAAACAGACTGCCCGATAGGGATTTCACCCAGGATGCCCAATGGCTACCCCCGAATGCACCTGCGGTTTACAATGCGGAAGGCAACATCAATTGGGAAAACAGTACTTGGTCAAATCCCTTGGCCCGATTGGACAGTAAATACAAACAGGATTCCAAAAACCTCATTTCCAATACCGTTATCTCCTACTCCATTTTTGATAATCTGGAAGTGAAAGTCAACGCAAGCTATGGTTTTTCCCTACTAGAAAGCACAACCGCAATCCCACATACCATTTATGATCCAGCCTATGGGCTTGACAGCGGAGCATCAACGCTTACTAAAAGCAAGGGCAACAGCTCCTATTGGATTACCGAGCCCCAAATCCGATGGCAGAAAAACTTCAGTGTAAATACATTCGATGTAATTATCGGAACAACCTTTCAGCAAAATGATATTGAGCAAGGAAGCACAATGGGAACCGGATTTCCTACTAATGACTTTTTGAATAACATCGCTGCGGCAAACACGCGGACTATTCTGGAGGAAGATAAGACCTCCTATAAATACCAGTCCATTTTCGGAAGGATAAATTACAGCTATCGCAGCAGGCTTTTTCTTAATGCCACTGGAAGGCGCGACGGCTCTAGCCGCTTTGGCTCAAACAATAAATATGGAAATTTTGGAGCCCTCGGGGCAGCCTGGATATTTACAAAAGGAACTGATCTTTCTTGGTTGAGCTTCGGAAAACTTAGGGGAAGTTATGGCCTTACGGGCAATGACCAAATAGGCGATTACCAATATTTGGATACCTATGCCCTACAGGATTATCCGTATGACGGAAATATTGGACTCGTACCAGCACGCCTTTACAATCCAAATTTTAAATGGGAAAAAATAATAAAACGGGAGGCCGCTCTGGAACTCCAATTTTTGGAGAATAAAATTGCCCTTTCTGTAGCGTATTATAATAACAGATCCTCCAACCAATTAATAAATTATGCCTTACCTGGCACAACAGGCTTTTCAAGTATTCAAGCAAACTTAAATGCGGAAGTGGAAAATTCCGGTTTTGAATTTGAAGTTAACGGAACGCTCCTAAAAAACGACAATTTTTCATGGAACGGCTCTTTTAATCTCTCCCTTCCCCAAAACAGGCTTCTTGCGTTTCCGGGGCTTGAAAATTCATCCTATGCCAATAGATATATAATCGGAGAACCATTGAACATTGTCAAGCTATATCAATTGGAGGGGGTAAACCCAGAAACTGGCATCTTTGAATTTAACGATTTCAACGGGGATGGGGCTTTAAGCAGTGAAGGGGACCGCCAGTATATTACCGACCTATCCCCTAAATTCTTCGGGGGACTATCCAATTCCCTATCATATAAAAATTGGTCGCTGGATTTCCTCTTCCAGTTTGCAAAGAAAAAAGGATACAACCAATATCGCTATACAGAACCTCCCGGTATTATGCTAAACCATTTTGAAAGTGTTCTGGACAGATGGCAGCAACCGGGCGACCAAGCCCACATGCAACGCTTCACCACAGGTGAGAACTACGAAGCCTATTTGGCATATTCGCGATTTACGCAAAGCAGTGGCGTAATCTCCGATGCCTCCTTCATTCGCCTACGGTCAATTAAATTGGCTTATAATCTCGTGGTCAATAGAGACAAGGGAACTTCCTGCCGTGTTTATCTACAAGGCTTAAATCTACTAACCATTAGCAATTTTGAGGGCGGCGATCCGGAACAACTAAAAGGTTTTATCCCACCCCTTAGAAGAATCACTTTAGGGGTTCAACTTGATATGTAAAATTTCAAAAAAATATTCTTATGAAAAAAACAATTTACCACAGTATAAAATATAAGTTTCACCTGCTGCTATTCCTCCTGCTTCTATGTGGATGTGAGGATTTTCTTGAAGTGGAGGAACCTCTTGGGCAAATCAATAGTGCCGAAGTATTTGAGGATGAAGCAACAGCTACTGCCGCAGTCACTTCGCTCTATGGAAAATTAAGGGACGAAGTATTGTTGACAGGAAAAGCCGAAGGTTTGGGTGTGCTGATGGGGATATACAGCGATGAAATGATCTATTATGGTTTTGGAGGGGAGCCCCTGGACAATTTTTACCAGCACCAAGTATTCCCAGACGACCTATTGATAGAAAACCTATGGAACGTTGCGTATTCGCTAATTTATATGTGCAACGGGGTCTTGGAAGGCTTAGCTAACTCCACGAAGCTTAGCGAGGAATCAAAATCCCAACTGCAGGGAGAAACATTGTTCGTTCGCGCTTTTGCATACTCTTATTTGGTTGAGCTGTTTGGCGATATTCCCTTTCCAATTACCACAGATTACGAGGTAAATAACAAACTTTCCAAACTACCTATCCCAACTATCTATGAAAATATAATTTCCGACCTTCTCGAAGCGAAAACCCTCCTAGGCACTACTTATATTTCAGGGGAAAGGGTGCGTGCCAATAAAATTGTCGCCACAGCACTTCTCGCCCGTATATATCTCTATACGGAACAATGGGAATTGGCAGTAGCAGAATCCAATACCCTAATAAACAATTCCGTAATTAGCCTCGAGCCAAATATTGAATCGGAATTTCTAAAGGAAAGCACATCCGCAATGCTACAGTTCAAGCCCAAATTTGAGGGCGGGAACACAGAAGAAGCATCCACCTATCTTTTTGCTACCGGTCCCCCGCCCTTTGTTTCCCTAACCCCACAGTTAATTGAATCATTCGAAGACGGCGATCTCCGCAGGCAACTATGGGTTGGAGAAGTAACTGACGGCACGGAAACCTGGTTTTATCCCAATAAATATAAACTTCAAACCAATACTGGGACCAGTATGGAATATTCCATAGTACTTCGTTTAGCAGAGCAGTACTTGATCCGCGCAGAGGCTAGGGCCAAACTAGGTCAACTTACAGGTGCTCTGGAAGACCTCAATACCATTCGTAACAGGGCAGGTTTGATGGATTCAGAGGCAACAACCCAAAATGAAATTTTGGAAGCCATATCCTTAGAGCGCTATCATGAGCTGTTTTCAGAATTTGGGCATCGTTGGTTTGATATAAAAAGACTCGGAATAGCCAATGAAATTCTCGCCCCCATCAAACCCGGCTGGAAACCAACGGATATACACTTGCCCCTTCCGGAAAATGAACTTTTGATGAACCCCAACCTTAACCCCCAAAATCCTGGTTACTAAATATTGCTTTATGAAATTAAAGAGAATTAACCTAAGCACAACGCTAAAATTCGTGCTTATCGTATTAATATATCTAACACTATTATCAAATGCATTTTTGGTGGCACAGACATACACCAAGCTAAAATATACAGCACAACTGGATTCCCTTTGGAGTATGGACACAAACATCTATAAAATATCAAATGATGGCAACTGGGCAACTTTTGCAGAAAAATTTCCAAAACATAAAAAAGTGGTTTGGGTAATGGCAACCGATGGAAGTAAGCTGTTTCAATTTCCGAATAGCGAATACCTAAATTTTTCCTCCAATAGCCAATGGTTTGCCTGCATCAGCAATGAAAATGAATTGATCAGTATTAATCTGCAGAACGGGAAGAAAAAGAGATATAAAAACATTTCCCTTTATGGTTTTTCAAATAATGGCACCCATATCGCCATGCTTCATGAAATAAACGCTACTGATAAGGAATTAATTATAATCAATCTCGAAACCCAAAAAAAGGAGCAAATCGCAAACGTTTTAAATTTTGAATGGCACCCAAGGGAAAACTTACTGTTCGCAGTTTTAAAGGCAGGAGAAGATACGCAATTGATTCAATTTGATCCTAAGCTCGGTCAAAGCAAAATCGTTTTTATACAAACTTCCGGGGTCATGGAACATTTGAATGTAAGCGCATCTGGAAATTCCCTCTTAGTTCTTAGTCAAGAAAAGGACCATAATAAATTGATTTATTACAGTAGGCTGAAGGATGATATAAAGATAATTTCCGACTCCATAATTAGTGAAAATTTTCCTGGCCAAATCCTAAGCAACAGAAAACCATATTTAGCTGCTGATGGCAAAAAAGTTGTTTTTTATACGCATGCTGAGCAGCCTCAGATGGGAGCAGATAATGATGCCCATGTATGGAATTCAAGTGACCCGTGGATTGAGCCTAGAATGGAATCCTATCGAGAGCAGGAAATCAATTATCCATTGACCGCCTGGTTTCCCGAGAACGGACAAATCGCTGCTATAGAAACCAAAGGCCTCCCCACAGCCGCCATGGATGTCAACCATGATGTTGCCTTGGTTTACGATCAATTGCAATATGAACCATTATATAAAATGTATCCCAATGCCGATCTCTATGTAAAAAATATAAAAACAGGGGGTACTACTTTGGTTTGCAAAAATCAATATACGGAAGGTCAGTTTGTGACTATTTCTCCTGCGGGAAAATACATAACCTATTTCCAAAATAAAGACTGGTGGGTGTATAATATTGCAAATGGAAAAAACATGAATATCACCAAGGATTTACCTTTTAATTTCGCTAATACGGAATATGTAAGACCAAGAGATGTGTTTCCATATGGCAATCCAGGTTGGTTACCAGATGATGAATATATAACACTATATGATCAATTTGATGTTTGGTTGCTGAGCCCGGATGGAAATGTCAAAAAACGTATAACAAAAGGACGGGAAGAAAACATCCGTTACAGGATAAGCAGGGACTATACGCCGAATATTTATAACCCTCTCACTGTACACCCTGATTTTTCCTGCGCTATTTTCAATCCAAAAGATGGCGTTGTTTTGGAACTATTCAACAATAAAAATTATAGCACTGGTCTGGCTATATGGAAAGATAATACTGTAAGTAAGCCTTTACTTTGGGTGGAAGGAAAAATTGACCAGATCCGTATGGATGCTAAGGGAGAAAACTTGGTTTTTAGGGAACAGCGCTTTGATAAACCCATAAGCATTCACCATATTGATGTGCGAAAAAAGAAAGAAAACCAGCTGTTCCAAACAAATGACGAACTTCTTAAATATGATCTTGGTAAAATTGACATTGTTGAATATGACTTGGAGGACGGCACACAATTACAAGGAAGCTTAGTGTATCCATCAAACTACAACCCCTCCGAAAAGTATCCATTGATTGTGGAAATTTACGAAAAGAAATCCTTTGATATCAATAAGTTTGATACCCCGTCAAACTTAATGACTGAAGGGTTTAATATTTTAAAATATGCAACCAATGGGTATTTTGTTTTCTATCCCAATATAGCTTATAATATTGGCGATCCTGGCATTTCAGCCCTGCAATCCGTAACAGCGGCTGTTAACAAAGTTCTTGAAAACACGGGAGTCGATAAGGAGAGAATAGGTTTAATTGGCCATTCTTTTGGAGGCTATGAAACAGCTTTTATCATAACCCAAACTAATATGTTCGCAGCTGCCGTAGCCGGTGCTGCAATTACCGATTTTAGCAGTTTTTATCACGATATATCTTGGGATTACAAATTCACCCAAATGTGGCGTCTGGAAAACCAACAATTTCGTATGAAAGAAACTTTTTATGATGCAAAGGAGGCGTATTATAGAAACTCTCCCTTACAGCAAGTAGAGAATGTCAATACACCACTTTTGCTTTGGGCAGGAAAAAAGGATACAAATGTGAACTGGTCCCAAAGTGTTTATATGTTTATGGCCTTAAAAAGATTGGGTAAAAAGGCAAAATTAATTTTATACGAAGACGAGGACCATTCCCTTTTCAAACCTAAAAATCAAACCCATTTGTCAAATACAATATTTGATTGGATGGAAACCTATGTAAAGAAAATAGAGAAAAATTAAAGATGTAATAAAAAAGGTTTCCCGCTGTCAAAGAAGCGGGAAACCTAAATTAAAATTAACGCATAAACTCATAGAGCAATCCGCTACAGTCAGAATTTCTGTGAACCGCCTTTCCTAAATAGGTACACACAGGTCCAAGTACAGTGGTACAGTTTTTCGGGGCTGGATCACAGCTTCCCGGGTTTTGAATATACCCGGTTATCAAGGCGGTGTCTTCTACGGGCGCCTCTTTTTCTGTTGCAAAGGCAAAAACGATTGCCAGTAAAAATGCCATCAGCGGCATTCCGAACTTTAAAATTTTTGTTCTCATAATATTAAATTTTAATGAATTAGCGACCTACTATTTTTTACAGGTGTTCGGTCTTCGTCCTGATACTGGCCAGTATGTGTTGTGTTAGAGCCGGTGCCAAAGTGCTCCGGCTTTAACTTATAAATCCATAACCTTCCGTTAACAAGGGCAATCAAATTATCCCCATCAATTCGGAAATCAGTAAGTTTATTATTTGGTTGATGGTTTAGGTAAAAACTGAATTTGTATTTTTTATCTATAATATCGTATACATCAAGTATTGCAGCCGAATCGAGGGGGCTTTCATTGCGCCCTAAACGTTCACTGTTAACGAACAGATAATCCCCATAGGTTGCTGCGTGCCTGTTAACAACAATAGATTTTCCCCCTTTCTTATATTGATCTTTGTGGCTGTGATGAGCAATATCCAAAACCGCCTTACTTATTGTATCTATGGTCTTCCCAGTAAAATCGAATTGTAAATTTGGATGTGTTACTTCATAAGCATTTCTGTAGTAATAAATATATATCCACTTTTTGTGCTGTGTGTTCCAAAGCAGTTCCCCATCGGTATCAAAAATCCCATCAATTTGTTTTGTAATGATCTCATCATTATAAATTAAACTATCCTTCAATGCTGATTTTTCCAATAGACCCAATGTCGTAGTGGAGGTTACATGGGAAATAGTTGTTAAACCGATATGGGTAGAATCCGAAATTTCAAATTCTTTAAAATTTGCCTCCCCATAAGAGAAAATTGTAGCACTCCAATCTAAAATACCTCCACGAAAAATTACAGGCACTGTGCCGTCACCTAAATAAAAGTAAGGTGGTTCAACTAGTATTCGTGCACGGCGATAAGGAAGATCCAAATCACTAATGTGAACGGGAAAATCCTTTAAAGAATCTAAAGAAATAGTAAGGGTCTTTAAATAAAGTGGAGCCTGATAATTTCCTAAATAAATAGTATTATCCCTAAAACCTGCTATATAATAATTGTTCGTTCCAAAATCATAATCCTCTTTGTATATTATTGCGTCAGATATATACCTCCTTTCAAAGGCATTATTTCTATAATTCTTCTTTTCCGAAAAAGCAAATAACAGCGCCACTATACCTATCCCAATTATAGCAAGCGTAACCAGCAAAAGCAAGGTCTTTTTTGTGTTGTATTCTTTTGACAAAAAGAGAGCCAATGCAGCCAACACAATAAAAACAAGATTAAAAATTAGATGTTGTGTCCAGCTAAGTTTTTCGAGTACCCCACCACAGGAACAAGGAACAAAGTCCGAAAAGTTGAGTATGATAAAAATATAGGCCGTAAACATGACCATTAACGTAAAACTGGCATAGAGGGCAAGGGTTCTAAAGCGCTCTATAACTAATAAACAAGCAATAAGAATCTCTATTCCCGGCACCGCCCACGCAATAAAACCAGCGTATGCACTTAACAGGGGCGACTGTGCCAATTGTAAAGTAAAAGTTTCAAAGTCTAGCAGTTTGCTAATGGCGGCATATAAAAATAGAAGGACATACAAATAGCCAATCAAAGTGATTACAAGGCCAGGGTTGACTATTTTTTTGTTTAAAGGGCGCATTTGCTTCCAGTTTATTTTTTTATTGGAATAAAAGTAACTGGAATTATAACAGACAGGGAACCACTTTACGGTTATAATGTGTCGAAAACCACTTAAAATGAACCTGTTACCAATTTAAATAAACCGCATTTACTTTATAAGAAAGAATGCTAGATAATGGAATGTCGCTTTTTTAGTATATAAAGCGTTGTTCTTTTGCCCGCTTTACCAATTCCGTATCATGCTGCCCATCCACTTGAAAGAATAACTTTAATTTCATCCGTCTCTTAAAAATGGTGGTGGCAGAGAGGTTGATTTTATCGGGCAGCTCCTTAATGGGTGTCCCTATGGAAAGCTCATGTAAAATTTCATAATCCTGCCCATCCAAAAAATGGTTAGCCTTTATAAATAATTGGAATAGCTCTAAAATAGTCTTACTGTAAAAAACTTCTCCCGCTATAAGATGGGTTATCGCTTGTCGTACAGTCTGCGAAGTGCAATCCGTAGCCTCCACCATACAGTCGGGAGCTATTTGGCTATACACTTCCCGAAACGCACAAACACTTGCGCGCTGAAAACTAACCATCACCCGAATATGGGGTTGATGCTTTCGTATTCTAACCAAAAAAGCTAAGGGCGTTTTATAGGTTTGGTTTCGCCAAGGAGCGAAATCAGTATTGATAAGTATATAGTGATAGCTCTCTTTTTCCAAAAGTTCTTGAAGCGTTATTCCTTCCAAACTAGTAATAATCTCACCATCGAAGAAAATATTCGATTTCTCCTTCCCAATTTCTCCAAAGGCATTTTCATAGCTATTCACAAGTAATGGCAAATGTTCTATTAAAAGATATTTTAATATTTGGGTCTCCATGGTCCTATCCTATTGGCTAGCTAACATTTTATCTAAGGATGCAATCATAATAACCCTACCTCCTTTGCACGCTTTAGCAGTTGTATATCACTGCAATCCTGTTCCAGCTGCAACGCACTCCTAAGTTTGTTTTTCCTTCTTTCGATATTCCGCAGCGAAAGGGGCAAATGTTTTACCAAATCTTTGGTCAAAGTCCCTTCAGAGAGGTAATAGAGCAGCAGTTTGTCATAATGATCCAATACCTGGGGTTTCAAAGGTGGATGGGTTAAAAATTTTCGCACCGTTTTGGTAAAGTAAAAACCGTCCTCCAAAACTTCCAATAATGCAGCTTCTAATCCGTCGGGGCTTAGCTCGCCCTTTAGTAAAATTCCCTCGGGATTGAGCATATCCAAAACCTTACGGATCAAAGGATATGTGTCATAACTGGTAATCACAATAGTCTTGGCGGTGGGTTGCCGCTTCCTTATGGCAACACCTAGTTCCACGCCCGTTGTATATAAAGGATGGTCATCACCCGGCAAACCAATATCCAAGAGAACCAAATGGAGTTCCCTTTTTTCATTGTAGCCTTCCAAAGCCAACAAGGCCTGAGAAATGGAATGGGCTTTTTCTATTGAAAACGCATACATGCCATTACGCCTTTCAAACTTTTTGATTACTTTATCATAGCTTTCAAGGATCATCGGGTGATCATCTATCATTAATATGTTGATGCCTTTAACCTTCATAACTCATTTGGTTTAATGGGAATGCGGATGCTTACAATCGTACCAACATCAAGGGTGGAATCTATAGCAAAGCTTCCGTTTAACTTACGGGTTCTGTTTTCTAAATTTTTAATGCCAATACCTTTTTTTACCTGTGTTGGAATAAACCCCTTACCATTGTCAGCGATGCGCATGCATAGAATGTCCCCATCCCTGTATAAATGAACACTAACTGTCCTGGCTTTCGCATGCTTTACTACATTTTGGAGTACTTCCTCAAAAAGCCTACGTAGGTTTATTTGCGCCAGATACGATAAAGCTGCCCAGTCTGACGGGTTTTGGCATCGAAAGTGGTACGTGAAACTTGCTATTTCACTTTTGTCCTTTACGAGTGCTTCAATGCCCTCCAAAAAATCCTCCGCTTCAGTGGAAAATACTTGTCGCAGTTCATGCGATAAGTTTCTGATGTCTGTCTCCAAGTCCTCCAATAAACACAAATACTTCCGGTGCAAGGCAGTAATTTCAGCATCCCCCGTAAGCTTCAATGCATTCCATCGAAAGCGGAGCGTAAACAAACGAGAAACGATATTGTCATGCAACTCCTGCGAAATACGCTGCCGCTCTTCTGCCTTTCCTTTTTCCCAATTGGTGTGCTGGTTAAGGGCCATAAGAAACATATCCTCATTGTATTGCTGTTGTTCCCGCTCAAATAAAAGTTCTTTATTTTTTGCGCGTTGCCGGCTATATACATAAATAAGGAGCAATATCACGGTAATCGTGAGAGCCCCAATAATTATCCACAAGCGCTGCCGAAACAGCCGCTCGTTTTCAGCGATATATTTATCGGTCTCGTATTGAATGGCGGTAAATTTGTTTCGCAAATTTCGGTCCCGGGCGTTTAAGCTCTTATCCAACTGTATATGCTCTTCAAGGTAACCAACGGAATGATCTCCATCCAATGCCGCCAACATTTCCAACGCATGTAGCACCTGCGGAGTTAGATAATGCTCTTTTGATATCCGTAGCGCCTCCTTGGCAAATGCAATAGCTCGTAGCGTATCCCCAACCTTCCCAAAATAGGTGGCCAAATGCAAATTGCTGCTAGTTTGGCCTTCTATATCGCCTATACTATCCCGCATGGTCTTTGCACGTTGCATGGCCTTGGCCACATTGCCATAGTTCCCCAAGGATACTTTGCAGAAAGCTAGATTGTCCAATAATTTGGCCCAAAGACCAGGTGCTGTCTTTAATATAGTTTCATGCCTAAGTGCTTTCTCAAAATAAGGTATGGCCTCCGCAAATTGATGCATCTTATACAATCTCACTCCCAGATTGTTCCAGTGCTGTAATTGGTAATACGGCGTATTTTCTAAATAGGGCAGTAACTGTGCTGCCTTCTTATAATAGTGGAGCGACTTATCAAATTCCTCCATATCGTCCGCATGGTTGCCCAAGAGATTATAGCTGCGGTATAACTGCTGCATTTTGTTTAGGCTTTCAAACAGCTTTATACAACGGAACAATAGTATTTCTGCTCCCGTATAATCGTGTGTCTGCCCCGCAATATAGGCCATATTGTAAAGCATTTTCCCGGCATAGTATTCGTTGTTCGCCGCGGTAAAATATTTATAGGCGCTATTGTAATGCACATAGCTGCTGTCGTATTCCTTTTCATTCATATAATAGGAGCCGTAGTTCCAGTGCGCATCACCTAAAAGGGAGGCACTGCCTAAAGCTTTGGCTAGTGCATACCCCTCCCCCGCAAAATGGAGAAATAGTGCGGAGTCCTGCAAGCCCGACGCTGCTTCAACTATTTTACTGATATGGGAATACCTCAAACTGTCAACTGCCGTATGTTTGAGGGAATTAAAGGCAATTTTTAAAAACCGTTTTCTCGCATCTAATGAAAAACTGTCCTGCTTGGCTTGATGCAAATACCTTAAATAAGTAGTTTCTAGCTCCTGGTTTTGTGCAAGAAACTTTAGCGGTAATAGGAAAAGAAATAGCATTACCGCATAGGGAAACTCCCGACAATATGATTTTTTGTAGGTTATCATATATAACTCATGTGGGGAGCTAACAAATGTAAGAAAAGCCTTTCTATTATAAAAGGCTTCACTTAAAATCAAGTAGTTATATAAATTAGTCCTTTTCATTATCGGGTTCGGCACTGTGCTCCCCACCCGTTCCATAGATGGGCGGTGCTTTGTATAAATTGTTGTCAGAGTTGTCTGGGGTAGGCGTACAGGAGCCTAATAATCCTATGGCTAGGCTGAGGTAAATTATGGTTGCTTTCATTGTGTTTATTATTGGTTCAACAATAGTTTAATACCCTCTTACTTACGAGAGACTTCAATGTGCACAATGAAACTGGCGCTTGGGCCAGTAGGAGAGCAACTTCCTAAAAGCTAATTTAATAGTTAGATCATGTATCGCCTCAAAGAAAAGCGGCTATTCTCCCAAACAGGCAATTCTAGTTATAAAGAGGGGGGGCACAAGCTATGAAATAGTAGAAATTAGAAACATCGGTAAGGTTAATTGCTTGAAAGTTGCTTCTTTATATTGATTATGGAATCCCTATATTTTTCTGTATATCGAATGGTTTTTGGATAATGGTATAGATAAATTTCCTTCTTACCAGTAGCAATTCTATAAACATAATTGGAATTAATTATAAAACTTTTACTTACCCTCTGAAAATTAAACGGCAGTTTCTTATGGGTATCCATCAGTTTATTAAAGTTGCTTTTGGTAGATCCGTCTTTCAAGATAAAGTCAGAGACATAGTGTGCAGCTTTTACTAATACCACTTCCTTAAGATTCACATACTGAAAATCGTAGTAGGACTTGATACAAAAAACATCAGTTACCCGATAAATTCGTGAATATCGCATTAGTAACAAAAGTATGTTTTCCATTATATAAGGCGGTATTATTACATCTACAAATCCTGCCTTAAACGCTTCAATTCCCTTTTCAAGGGAAATTGTTGCTCCAATAAAATTGGCTATAATACCTAATTTTGTGTTTAATATGCCAATTATATTGTACACTTCTACTCTCGGCTCATCTAAATTGATCAATACCAATTCCGGCGGATATTCAAGAAGCTCAAACCAACGAATTTCCATATCTTCAATAATGCCCGAACACCTAAATCCCTCTTTTTTTTCAAAAATGGAAATAGCCTCTTTTAAAACTGGTCCAAGCTTCCCTATGATAAGATAGTAGCGCAAAGCAATTATTTTATACCCGCATATTACCATTTTCGCCATAAAAAGATTGGCGGGTCACCCGCCAAAATTGGCGGGTAGCCCGCCATTATTTCGGACAGCTTTTTTATACTTTGCAGCTATAAACCAAAACTGCCCCAGCATGAAATCTTATAAAACACCCCTTCCGCGCTATCCCCCTTTCTTAAATTAGCCCCCAAAAACCCACGACTCACTATTCACTACTCAATACTCACTACTCACTACTCAATACTCAATACTCAATACTCAATACTCAATACTCACTACTCACTACTCACTACTCACTACTAACAACTATGGAAACAAAAATCAAACAATTCTGGGAATACTTTGAAAAGGAAAGCTTTCATATCTTACAAAGTTTTAAATACGGCATCGTTCCGAAAGAAGAATTCGAATTGCTGGACTATTTGCTTACAAACATCCATCCCCAGTTACAATTACTGATGAACCGCCCTCCAAATGGCGAAGTACAGTTGGTCTTTCTTACCAAGGGAAGATTAAGTCTAAAAATCTTAATTAGCGAAATATTAAGAAAGGCTCCTCAAAACGAATTTTGGACCTTCAAAATGGGCCTCCCCCCTTGGAACGGGCGTTTAGACGATTTCAACAATCACTATAAGTTCTTCGGTCCTGACGTTCATGTATTTGATGTCTACTTCGACATCTATAAAATCCACTCCAATGGCAAAGTGAACCTCCATATCCATGTGGAAAAAAACAAACCCCTCCCAAAATATATTATAAATGATAGAATGCGCGTTTTTTTGCTCTATTATTTGGGAGACCAACTGTTCTTTAAAAAAATCCTCTATCTAAAGATTGTACAAAGAAAACCCCGACACATAAACTTTGTACACATTTCCGAACTCAAATCCCTGCTGGAATTTTCAAGGGTTACATAAATAATATAAAAAAAACAATAGATCGCACATCCTCCTACAGGGGCTAGAAGTTCCAAAAAATTACAAAATTTGTCATAGCATAAAGGATAAGGTAATGCATAGGACAAGGTGAGCTAATGTATATGTCGAGGTGAGCTTATGTATATGTGAAGGTGAGCTAATGGGTAGTTCAAGGGGGTCGAATGTATGGCGAGTGTATGGTTTAAGCTACGTTTAAGCTACCTAAAGCCTAGGTTAAGCCTACCTTCCCCTGTTGTCAGTTCGAGTGAATTTGAAAGTGCGAAGCAGTTACAAATCAGTATCGAGAACCGAGTGAATTTGAAAGTGCGAAGCAGTTACAAATT